>CP027224.1:5000000-5300000 GCA_002973635.1 Lysinibacillus sp. B2A1 | reverse complement strand
ATTCTTTCAAAATCACTTGGATCTAACACACCAATTAACATGGTACGTGCAACTGTTCAAGGTTTAGCTGAATTAAAACGCGTAGAGGACGTAGCTAAATTACGTGGTAAATCAGTGGAAGAAATATTAGGATAAGGGGGGAAAGATAATGGCTAACAAATTAGAAATCACCCTTACAAAATCTGTGATTGGTACTAAACCAGCGCAACGTAAGACAATCGAAGCTCTAGGTTTACGTAAATTACATCAAACTGTTGAGAAAGCTGATAATGCAGCAACTCGCGGTATGTTAGATAAAGTAGCTCACTTAGTTACTGTTAAAGAAATCTAATTTCCAATTATTGAACAAGGAGGTGCCACCCACTATGAAACTGCATGAGTTAAAACCAGCAGAAGGTTCTCGTAAGCAACGCAACCGCGTTGGTCGTGGTATCGGTTCTGGTAACGGTAAAACAGCAGGTAAAGGTCATAAAGGTCAAAACGCTCGTTCTGGTGGCGGTGTACGCCCAGGCTTCGAGGGCGGTCAGAACCCATTATTCCGTCGTTTACCAAAACGTGGCTTTACGAACATCAACCGTAAAGAATACGCTATCGTTAACCTTGACACTTTAAACCGTTTCGAAGACGGTGCAGAGGTAACTGCTGCATTATTACTTGAAACTGGTCTTGTGAGCAATGAAAAAGCTGGTATTAAAGTTCTTGGCAACGGAACTCTAAACAAAAAGCTTACTGTAAAAGCTCATAAATTCTCAGCTTCAGCGAAAGAAGCAATCGAGAATGCCGGCGGAACTACTGAGGTGATTTAATGTTTCAGACAATCTCTAACTTTATGCGTGTTCGAGATATACGAAATAAAATCATTTTCACTCTTTTAATGTTAATTGTTTTCCGTATTGGTACATTCGTACCAGTGCCGAACGTTGACGCTAATGTATTACAGGCAACTGATGAGTTTAACCTCGTTGGTTTCCTCAATACTTTTGGCGGTGGTGCTTTAAAGAACTTCTCTATCTTTGCGATGGGGATTATGCCTTACATCACTGCTTCAATCATTGTTCAGTTATTGCAAATGGACGTAGTACCGAAATTTGCTGAATGGGCAAAGCAAGGTGAAGTCGGAAGACGTAAACTTGCTCAATTTACTCGTTATTTTACAATCATTCTTGCTTTTATTCAGTCATTCGCGATGTCATTTGGTTTTAATAAAATGTATGGCGGGTCATTGATTAAGGAAGAAGGAATTTTAACATATGTTACAATTTCTATTGTATTAACAGCGGGTACAGCATTCCTTGTATGGCTTGCTGAACAAATTACTGCGCATGGCGTTGGTAATGGTATTTCTATTGTAATTTTCGCAGGTATCGTTGCGGCATTACCTACAGGTATCAACCAAATCTATGCACAGCAAATCGAGGGTGCTGGTGATAAGCTATTTATCAACCTAATTATCCTTGGCTTACTTATTTTAATTTTGCTTGCAGTTGTAGTTGGAGTTATCTACGTACAACAAGCATTACGTAAAATTCCAATTCAATATGCAAAACGAGTTACTGGACGTAACCAACAAACTGGTGGTCAACAAACGCATTTACCGTTAAAAGTAAATGCTGCAGGGGTTATTCCTGTAATCTTTGCATCTGCGTTTCTGATGACACCTCGTACGTTAGTTCCGTTCTTCGGTGAAAATGGTGTGACAACATTCATTGAAAACACGTTCAATTATGAAAAACCTGTTGGAATGATTGTTTATATTGCATTAATCATCGCATTCACATATTTCTATGCATTCGTGCAAGTGAATCCAGAAAATGTGGCAGATAACTTGAAAAAGCAGGGTGCTTACATTCCAGGTATTCGTCCTGGAGAAAGTACGCAAACGTATTTAACAAGCGTGTTATATCGTCTGACATTTGTCGGCGCGATTTTCTTAACTGTTCTTTCTGTAATGCCGATTTTATTCATAAACTTTATGAATCTACCTGCCTCTGTGCAGATCGGTGGTACAAGTATTATTATCGTAGTCGGCGTAGCGCTCGAAACGATGAAACAGCTAGAGTCTCAACTTGTTAAACGTCACTACAAAGGCTTTATGAAATAATGTTGGTTTTTGGGGAACGTTCCATCGTTTCCTGAAATCAGCAAACCTTTTGTGGGAGGAATATTTCCTTATGAATATCGTTTTAATGGGTCTGCCAGGTGCTGGTAAAGGTACACAGGCAGATAAGATTGTTGAGAAGTACACGGTTCCTCATATTTCTACAGGCGATATGTTCCGTGCAGCTATTAAAGACGGCACAGAATTAGGCTTACAGGCTAAATCGTTTATGGATCAAGGAGCTTTAGTTCCAGATGAAGTAACGATTGGTATTGTTCGTGAGCGACTTGCTAAGCCTGATTGTGAAAAGGGCTTCTTATTAGATGGGTTCCCTCGTACTGTTCCACAAGCTGAAGCTTTAGATAGTATCCTTGCTGATCTAGGCAAAGCAATTGAACATACGCTTAACATTCAAGTTGATAGAGATGAGTTAATCGCTCGTCTATCAGGTCGTCGTATTTGTAAAACTTGTGGCACGTCCTATCATTTAATTTTCAATCCTCCAGCTGAGGAAGGAAAATGTGATAAGGATGGTGGCGAGCTTTATACACGTGCGGATGATAATCCTGAAACGGTTGCAAACCGTCTGGATGTAAATATGAAACAAGCACAGCCTTTACTTGATTTCTATGAAGCAAAAGGTGTGTTAACAAATATAGATGGACAGCAAGATATTAACAAAGTGTTTGCTGATCTTGATGCTCTATTACAGGGCAGCCGCAGCTGATACCCGGCTCCGGGCGCAGAGTACTGCTTCCGCGGGAGGCATGCGGAAGCAACAACGAAACATAATTTTTTGAGAGTTGCAAAAGCATATTGTGCCCGGTATATATTTCTTTTAAAAAGTGCAACATTATTTTTAAAGGAGTATAATGGGTTTCGTGGAAGCATCTGTGTAACGGGTATGAATATCTCATCCAAGACATTCCGGTATTCGTGTAAACATGGGAGATTCAGTGCCCTTTGCTGGTCCTGTAGATTCCGTGGATTGTGTGAAGCGAAACCAGACGAGCGTCTTTCAAACATCTCTCATACAATCCAAACATATGTTGAAACGAGGTTGCTTCTATAGTTGCAGCAGATATCCGTTTGATGTAACGATGAGAACTTTAATTTGCATATAGAGAGGAGACAGAGTAGATGGCGAAAGATGATGTAATTGAAGTCGAAGGAACAGTTGTTGAGACTTTGCCAAACGCGATGTTTAAGGTAGAATTAGAAAATGGACATGTGATTCTAGCACACGTATCTGGTAAGATTCGTATGCACTTTATCCGCATTCTACCTGGAGATAAGGTTACTATCGAGTTATCTCCTTATGATTTAACTCGCGGTCGTATCACATACCGTTTTAAATAATCTTTTGCGCTCCGGACTACTAAGGAGGTTAGGTTAGATGAAAGTGAGACCATCTGTGAAACCGATCTGCGAAAAATGTAAAGTAATTCGCCGACGCGGTAAAGTAATGGTAATCTGTGAAAATCCTAAACACAAACAAAAACAAGGATAATTCTGAAGGAGGTGCACAACGTACATGGCACGTATTGCTGGTGTTGACATTCCTCGCGACAAACGCGTGGTAATTTCATTAACGTACATTTTCGGTATTGGTAAAACTACAGCTCAGAAAGTATTAGCTGACGCAGGTATTTCAGAAGATACACGCGTACGCGACTTAACTGAAGATGAGTTAAACAAAATCCGTGAACAATTAGATTCATACAAACTTGAAGGTGACTTACGTCGCGAAACTTCATTAAATATTAAACGTCTGATGGAAATCGGTTCATTCCGTGGTATCCGTCACCGTCGTGGTTTACCTGTTCGTGGTCAAAATACGAAGAACAATGCGCGTACGCGTAAAGGTCCTCGTAAAACAGTTGCGAACAAGAAAAAATAATTGGTAAAGGAGGTTCCTTCTTAACATGGCTCGTAAACAACAAACTCGTAAACGTCGTGTGAAAAAGAATATCGAATCTGGTATTGCACACATTCGTTCTACATTTAACAATACAATTGTAACGATTACAGATATGCAAGGTAACGCTGTATCTTGGTCAAGTGCTGGTGCTCTTGGTTTCCGTGGTTCACGTAAATCTACACCATTCGCTGCTCAAATGGCTGCAGAGACTGCTGCTAAAACATCCCTTGAACATGGTCTGAAAACGTTGGAAGTAACTGTTAAAGGTCCTGGTGCAGGTCGTGAAGCTGCAATCCGTGCACTTCAAGCTGCTGGGTTAGAAGTAACTGCTATTAAAGACGTTACTCCAGTTCCTCACAATGGTTGCCGTCCGCCAAAACGTCGTCGCGTGTAATGGGTGCGTCTCATATTGTATGAGAACATCATTTTTTGTACAGACTGTCTTGTGCAGATAATAAACGATACGTCATTGACGATCGAATCTATGATGGAAAGAACCTATACATTCGATGTTTTGAAGGAGGGTAAATGAAATGATCGAAATTGAAAAACCAAAGATTGAAACGGTGGAGATCAGCGAAGATTCCAAATATGGAAAGTTTGTTGTAGAACCGCTTGAACGCGGATATGGAAACACTTTGGGTAATTCTTTACGTCGTATCCTTCTGTCTTCATTACCAGGAGCTGCTGTCACTTCAATTCAAATTGACGGTGTTCTTCACGAATTCTCAACTGTAGAAGGCGTGGTAGAGGATGTAGCTTCAATTATTTTGAACGTGAAAAAACTTGCTCTTAAAATCTACTCTGACGAAGAAAAAGTTATTGAGATTGATGTAAAAGGCGATGGTACAGTTACGGCTGCTGACATTACACATGACAGTGACGTAGAAATTTTAAACCCAGATCTATATATTGCAACAATCGCTAAAAACGGTCATTTACGTATGCGTATGTATGCACAACGCGGCCGTGGTTACACTCCTGCTGATCAAAACAAACGTGAGGATCTTCCTATCGGCGTGATCCCGATCGACTCTATTTACACTCCAGTATCACGCGTCAATTTCCAAGTGGAAAATACTCGTGTAGGTCAGTCTTCTGACTACGATAAACTTTCTCTTGATGTGTGGACAGATGGAAGCATCGGTCCGAAAGAGGCGATTTCGCTCGGAGCAAAAATTTTAACCGAGCATCTTAACATCTTCGTTGGCATGACTGATGAGGCACAAACTGCTGAAATCATGGTCGAAAAAGAAGAGGATCAAAAAGAAAAAGTTTTAGAGATGACTATCGAAGAACTTGATCTTTCTGTTCGTTCTTATAACTGCTTGAAACGCGCTGGTATTAACACAGTACTAGAGCTTGCGAACAAGTCAGAAGACGATATGATGAAAGTTCGTAACCTTGGACGTAAGTCACTAGAAGAAGTAAAAGCGAAGTTAGAAGAGCTTGGTTTAGGATTACGCAAAGAAGACTAAGCGATTTAAACAAAACTTACAAGATCAGATATTTTTTTATAAGGGAGGGAAACATCCATGGGTTACAGAAAACTTGGTCGTACAAGTTCTCAACGTAAAGCGATGTTACGTGACTTAGCTACTGATTTAATCATCAACGAGCGTATCGAAACTACTGAGGCTCGCGCTAAAGAAGTACGTAAAGCTGTTGAAAAAATGATTACTTTAGGTAAACGCGGAGATTTACACGCACGCCGTCAAGCTGCTGCATTCATCCGTCGTGAACTAGTAACAACTACTGATGCAGAAGGTAACGAAACAACTTCATTTGCACTTCAAAAGTTATTTGATGATGTTGCACCACGTTATGCAGAACGTCAAGGTGGTTACACTCGTATTCTTAAAGTAGGTCCTCGTCGTGGTGACGGTGCACCTGTTGTTGTGATTGAATTAGTTTAATCATAAGAGAAAACTTGTGGTGAAGAGGGTGGATTCACCACCCTCTTTCTTTATAAATGATTTATACGACAAATAATTAAGCTGAGCGTTATGATGAGCGGGCACTGTTGTGTGGCGTCTCGTTTAGCTCTCCGCACCTCATTCGTGGAAACAAGGATTTGAGCACCCATGTTTCTTGTAAATGTAACGACTAGCGCATTTCTATTGAATGAGGTGCGCGCTTTTTTATTATGTAAGGTAGCGCCAAATTGTGGTGCTTTTTTTAATATATGGGTTTAAAAATTATTATTTCATATTAAAGCCTCTTAAAAGATAGGATGTTTTGCTCAATAGCGTAAAAGAGTTGGATAGGAATTACTGAGTTATTTCTTTAAATAACTTGGTCAAAGTATTTTTATCACTTTTCTTTTATCGACATAATGATTGTAGTAGAATTCATACATAAAACAGTGTAAGTTAGTTAGTAGAGCTGAGCATGCAGAGAGGAGTTCTAGAAATGCCTGAAATTTTATCATTAAATAATGTGACATTTTCATATACACCCGAAGATAATGAAAGCCGTAATGCTGTGGAGAATGTAAGCTTTGCAGTGCAGGAGGGCGAATGGATTGCTATCGTGGGTCATAACGGTTCTGGTAAATCTACGATTGCAAAGCTAATGAATGGATTGTTATATCCACAACGGGGCGATGTACGTATATTACGCGAAGTATTAACAGAAGAGAATCTTTGGGCGAGCCGTTCGCAGATGGGGATGGTTTTTCAAAATCCAGATAATCAATTCGTTGGTGCGACTGTGCAGGATGATGTAGCCTTTGCCCTTGAAAATAACGGTATTCCATTTGAAGAAATGGTGAAACGTGTTCATGCAGCATTAGATCAAGTAAAAATGAGTGATTTTTTAGATCATGAACCTCATCACTTATCAGGCGGACAAAAGCAGCGCGTTGCCATCGCAGGTGCACTTGCGTTAAAGCCCAAGCTTCTAATCCTCGATGAAGCTACGTCTATGTTAGATCCACAGGGACGAGGCGAAGTATTACAAACAGTTCAAACTTTACGTGCTGAAACAGGGCTAACGGTGTTATCCATTACACATGATTTAGAAGAGGCGATGCTTGCGGATCGTATCCTTTTCATGAATGATGGTAAAAAATTTGCTGAGGGTACACCTGTTGAAATATTTGCACTTGGGGACAAGCTAGTTGAGCTAGGACTTGACTTACCATTTGCCATGAAGCTATCAAAGTTATTGCAAAAGGAAGGTGTTCCATTAATGGGACAACATATGACAGAAGAAGAGTTGGTGAATGATTTATGGACATCAAACTTCAACAAGTAAGCTATGCCTATGCACAAGGAACACCTTTTGAAAAACGGGCATTATTCGATGTAGATTTTGAAATCCCGTCACATACGTATCAAGCGATTATTGGGCATACAGGCTCCGGTAAATCAACCATTCTTCAGCATTTTAACGCACTTCTAAAACCTACTTCTGGTGAAGTACATATAGGAGACCGTATTGTTGTAGCTGGTAAAAAGGTGAAGGATTTAAAGGCTGTTCGCCAAAAGGTTGGTATTGTGTTTCAATTTCCAGAGCATCAGCTGTTTGAAGAAACTGTGCTAAAGGATATTATGTTTGGTCCTATGAATTTCGGTGTCTCGGAGCAAGAGGCAGAAGCTCGTGCAAAGGAACTAGTAGGCTTAGTAGGTCTACCAGAGAATGTACTTGAAAAATCACCTTTTGATTTATCAGGTGGACAGATGCGACGAGTGGCAATTGCAGGGGTATTAGCCATGGAGCCAGAAGTGATTGTTTTAGATGAACCAACGGCTGGGCTTGATCCTCGTGGTCAAAAAGAAATTATGGATATGTTTTATAGGCTTCATCAAGAACGAGGGCTTACAACAATTCTAGTTACGCATAGTATGGAAGACGCAGCTCGTTATGCAGATAATATTGTTATTATGCACGAAGGAAAAAACATATTGAGTGGTACACCGCAAGAAATTTTTAAAGATGTGGAGACATTAAAGAGTTTCCGCTTAGAGCCTCCTCGTATTGTACGCTTTCAACAAAAAATCGAGCAAATGATGAAAAAGCCTTTCCAAAAAGTATGTTTAACGGAAGAAGAGCTCGCTACTGAAGTTGCTCGAATGCTACGAGAGGAGCGTGCAGAATCATGATGGAGAAAATGATATTTGGACGCTTCCTACCAGGAAATTCTCCCGTTCATAAGCTTGATCCGCGTTCAAAGCTAATATTTGTCTTTGCGTTCATTATAATCGTATTTTTAGCAAACAATACGGCGACATATGCTATGCTTCTAGCCTTTACCTTACTCATTGTATTTGTATCGCGTATACGTCTGTATTTTTTAATCAACGGTTTAAAGCCAGTACTCTTTTTAATGGCCTTTACCTTCCTACTTCATATTTTTATGACAAGAGAAGGGCTCTGGTATTTGATTGGAAGTTTATTAAAATCTACGAAGAGGGAATACGACAAGGGATATTTATTTCGGTCCGTTTTCTAGTATTGGTCTTTATGACATCTATTTTAACACTTACCACGTCACCAATTTCAATTACAGATGGCATTGAAGTACTGCTAAATCCATTAAAAGCATTAAAAGTGCCTGTACATGAGTTAGCCTTGATGATGTCTATTTCATTGCGCTTCATTCCTACGTTAATGGATGAGACAGATAAAATTATGAAGGCTCAAATGGCACGAGGCTCAGATTTATCCTCAGGACCGATATCGGATCGTATTAAAGCTGTTGTCCCATTGCTAGTACCTCTCTTTGTTAGTGCCTTTAAACGGGCAGAAGATTTAGCAACAGCTATGGAAGTAAGAGGCTACCGTGGAGGAGAGGGACGCACTAGATATCGTAAGTTAAAGTGGGATATGGGTGACACATTTGCACTGGTGTTATTAGTAGCAATAGCTGTATTGCTATTCTTCTATAGAAGTTAAAGGAGTTAGCTATATGCGAAGATTAAAATTAATTATTAGCTATGATGGAACACACTTTTCTGGCTATCAAGTACAGCCTGGAGAGCGGACAGTTCAGGCTGAGCTTGAGCGTGTTCTTGCCATTATGCATAAAGGGGAAAAGATAAAGGTTACAGCAAGTGGCCGTACAGATGCGAGAGTCCATGCAACCGGACAGACATTGCATTTTGATACACCACTCGCCATCCCAGCTGACAAGTATAGCAAGGCTTTGAATGTGCAGCTCCCTAGAGATATTCGCGTATTGTCAGTAGAGGAAGTGGCACATGATTTCCATGCGCGGTACAGTGTGACTGGAAAGCGATACCGCTATATTTGGTCTTGTGAGCCCGTCCAAAGCCCATTCCGTAGACATTACACGGTTGAGACAAATGGTGTCAAACCCAATGTGGATGCGATGCAGGAGGCGGCGAAGGCTATCATGGGTACACATGACTTTTCATGCTTTTGCGCAGCGAATACGAGTGTGAAGGATAAAGTACGCACAGTAACGACACTGCAATTTGAATGGCATGGGGAAGAGCTTCATATGGTGATTGAAGGCACTGGCTTCTTATATAATATGGTTCGTATTATTGCAGGTACACTTTGGGAGGTTGGTGTAGGTCGCCGTGCTATAGATAATGTGGCACTTGTCATCGCCTCAGAAGATCGTGATAAAGCGGGAAAAACCGCACCGCCACAAGGGTTATACTTAGAAAAAGTGTTCTATTAGTCATGTCTTATAATTCTGAACAACTTCACCAGGTGTTTAATGAAATTGCTTGACTTTAAAAGTCATTCATTATATGATAACAGATGGTATTTTCATTACCACCACAAATAAGCCCCGAAACTTATAGTGTAGTTTAATGAAAAATAACGGTAATCGAATCGATTAGGAGGATATATACATGCGTACAACATTCATGGCTAAAGGTCACGAAGTAGACCGTAAATGGTTAGTAGTTGATGCAGAAGGCCAAACTCTTGGACGTTTAGCTTCTGAAGTAGCTGCAATCTTACGTGGTAAACATAAACCAACATTCACACCAAACGTTGACACAGGTGATCACGTAATCATCATCAACGCTGATAAAATCCATTTAACTGGTAACAAATTAGAGGGTAAACTTTACCGTCACCACACTCAATTTGCAGGTGGTTTAAAAACTCGTACTGCTGGTGAAATGCTAGACAAGTACCCAACTAGAATGATCGAATTAGCAGTTAAAGGTATGCTTCCTAAAAACTCTTTAGGTCGCAAAATGTTCGGTAAACTAAATGTTTACACAGGAACAGAGCATCCACATGCTGCACAAAAACCAGAAGCATACGAGCTTCGCGGATAATATAAATTAAGAGGAGGATATTACTTTGGCACAAGTTCAATACATCGGCACTGGTCGCCGTAAAAGCTCTGTAGCTCGCGTACGTTTAGTACCAGGTACAGGTAAAATTGTTATCAACAAACGTGAAATCGAAGAATACGTACCATTCGCTGCACTACGTGAAGTAATTAAACAACCATTAGTAGCTACTGAAACTACAGGAAGCTATGATATCCACGTAAACGTTAACGGTGGTGGATACACTGGTCAAGCTGGTGCTGTTCGTCACGGTATCGCTCGTGCTCTACTTCAAGTAGACCCAGATTTCCGTGCTGCATTAAAATCTGCTGGATTACTTACTCGTGATTCACGCATGAAAGAACGTAAAAAACCAGGTCTACGCGGCGCTCGTCGTGCACCTCAGTTCTCAAAACGTTAATATCGTTGTTATATCAACGTTTTCAAGCTCTTCTCAGGTTTACCTGAGAGGAGCTTTTTTACGTTGATAACAAAAATAATACCCCTTGATTAAAAATCAATGTAATTTTGAACTGATCTGCTAGTTTTTCACGTGCTGTTTGTGTAACATGTGTGTAAATATCCATCGTAGTTTTAATATCACTATGACCAAGCCTTGCCTGTACATCTTTTAAACTTGCTCCCGTTTCAAACAATAATGAGGCATGTGTATGTCTAAAATCATGTACCTTAATACGATGTAGATTAGGGTGACGCCCATAAAAGGCTACAAGTTTATCATTAGGCGTTGACTCCCGCATATATGTCATTTCATACTTCTGTTGATGAAAACGGGTAAAAACAGGCTGTAGCTCTTCTATAGCAATTTTAAATCCCATCTCTTCATAAAGCTCCTGTTGCTTAGCTTTCCATTGAAGAATCTCACCACTACTTTGTAGATACATGTGAGAAGCCTATGAGACACTTACGAGGGTCACTTAATGTTCAATCTATCCAAACTATCATTCCAATCAATCAAGTAGCTTAATCGCCTTGCTAAGTGCTTCAAATAAATTCTTATTTTAAATGAAAAAAGGCTGTAGGCAAACTCAGATTTTGACTTTGTCTACAGCCTAAGAAATTATTCAAATTAAATTTTTCCCAAAATAGCTTTCTAAACCATACTGATTTTTTCTTACTCTTCTTTTTTACTTTTCTCTTCAATTTTTTGAAATAGAAAAGTAACCAATGTAAGAGCAATATAAAGTATAACGAAATTTAGAAGTCCACTAATTTCGATTTTATTCGCTATATATACGTATAACCCTACTACAATTAAACGGTGTTACAAGGCCAAGCTTCCCAGATGTGAAAGCAACGCACTGGGCATTTAAAGAGATTGAAGAAGCAGCGAAAAATCATTCGTATTATATAAATGAAGACAGTGCAGAGCAGTTATCTAAATAAACAACAAGTAGGCTACGGATTTCCTTAGCCTGCTTGGATATTTAAAAAGAGTGAAGTGATAATAATAACTTAAAATTAGTGATAGTAATTCATACTAGACGATGCATTTACAATATGGTTTGTTCAGAATTTGTTTAACAGACCTATGATAGGATGCGTAAGGGGACCGATAATAGAAATACAGGTGAAAAGTCATATTGCATAATGGATTTAATTCTAACAAACTGATAGTTTGATGTTATACATAATTGTGTTCAAGTAGGGGAGGCGTGATAGTGAAAAAAAATATTAGCATTACTGTGACCATTATCATGCTATTTATTATCGTATTTTTTGTTGGCAATGGAGATTATTTTGTTAGTAGTAGTCAGCGGATTGCGCAGAATGGGATAGTTACGATTGAAGAAAAAGAACTACAAGAAAATACTATTTTAAAATTAGATGGAGAATGGTCGTTCTATCCAAATATCTTAATATCGTCAAGTGATTCATTTGACGCGTACGAGAGCGAGAAAATACCAATTGAGGTGCCAGCTACTTGGAATAGTTTTGTAGAACCAAATGAGGAAGGACTTACTGTAGGAACATATCATGTTAAGATAAATGTACCAATTGAAGGGGAATATGGATTATACATTCGTTCAATTCGCCAATCTAACCGTGTTTTCATAAATGGAGAAGATGTAGGTAGTATGGGGAATCCGAGTGAAACCTTAAAGGACTTTAAGTTCGAAAATGATGATAAATATACGGTGTTTGCACATAGTGAGAATCTAATGCTTGATATTGTAATTCATGTCGGAAATTATAATTATCCAAAATCTGGTATTACCTTTCCTATTGAGTTTGGAACAAAGGAAGCTATTCAAAGAGATTTTAGCATGAAAATTTTAGCAGAATCGTTTGTATGTATTGGTTATATTGTATTCGGTGCAATTTATATTATATCATATAGTCAAAATCGGAAGCGTAAAGAAGAATTGTTTTTGGGGTTATTCACTATATTATTCGGACTGTACATGTCGTTTACTAATGAAAAAGTATTTTTTCTTATTTTTACACATTTAACTATAAATGAGCAAGTACGTTTACAATTAGGAATTTTACCACTTGTTGATGTTTGTTTAGCATTATTTCTCTATTATTTGTATCCGGAGTTTATGAGGAAAAAAGCGATTTATATTATTAGTATTTTGTTAGGTTTACTTTTTTTATCTATGGGATTTACAATCCGATTACAAAAAATAGTATGATTATACCAATAGAAAATCTAGCTCTTTCACAAATAATCTTCGCAGTAATTTTTATTCCAGTTGGGCTTTATAATGTGTTTGTGCTATTACGTGTGCTTATGAAAGGTGTAGAAGGTTCACGTTATATTCTAATTCTTTTAGTATCTCTTACTTGTTATACTTTTTTGATGGTAATGTATTACATTTTTGATATACCTATAGTTTATAGTGAACAATTATTGTTTATTTTTACACTATATAGTTTTGCATCTCTGCTTAGCTTCCGAGCAAATACATCTTTTAAGGAAGTTCAAGCGTTATCGGAAGAGCTATTGATGCATAATCAAATGAAGGATGAGTTTTTATTGAAAACGTCTCATGAATTACGTACGCCTTTAAATGGTATTTTAAATATATCCAAATCATTAATGGAAGGTGTACAAGGACCTTTAAAGCGTGAGCAACAAGAAAATGTCATTTTAATACATAATGTCGCGCAACGTTTAGGTTATTTAGTAGAGGATTTATTGATTTCTTCGAATCATATGACCGGAGAAGTTCGTGTTATCCCTCGTGTTGTTCCGATAAGCGTAATTGATGAAGTAATTGAGGAAATTCGTAGTTTAATGTCGAGTGATACATCCATAAGATTAATGAGTGCAGTAGATTCTAATTTACCCCATATGTATACAGATGAATTACGATTGAAACAAGTGCTTTATAATTTACTTTATAATGCTCTGCAACATACAAAACATGGACAAATTACAGTCTTAGCTAGTGTACGTAATGATTATATGGAAATACAAGTAAGCGATACTGGAATTGGTATACCATCACAAGACTTAGATCGAATTTTTAATTCCTTTTATCAAGTAAAGAAAGGTAAAAAAAGTGGGGGACTTGGGTTAGGATTAAGTATCTCAAAAAATATAGTAGAACAGTTAAATGGGGAAATTCATGTAACAAGTACATTAGGTGTTGGAACAATTTTTACTTTTACGGTGCCACTTGCCACACTCGAAAAACTAGATATTGAAACACAACAACAGATGGGCAATCGAGCAGATAATACTATACTACAGCTAGATTTACCATTATTGCATAAAGGTAATGACAAAACCATACTCATTGTTGATGATGATCATGTGAATATAAAAGTACTAGTGGACGCATTAATTCAAAAAGGCTATACCGTTATTGGGGTAGATAACGGGTTTGATGCGATGGATTATATAAAGAAACATAAAGTAGATTGCATGTTAGTTGACTTAATGATGAATGGTATGTCAGGCTATGAATTATGCAAACAAGTACGAAAGCAATATGATATGTTGGAATTGCCGATTATTGTTTTAACAGCAATTATGCAGCATTCAGATTTAGTGTTATCTTTACAAGTTGGGGCAAATGATTATCTGCAAAAACCGATTGCGATGGATGAATTACTAGTGCGTATTCAATCATTACTAGCAGTTCGACAATCCTCCATTGATGCGATTGAGGATGAAATGAATTATTTATATGCGCAAGTAACTCCTCATTTTGTCTACAATACACTTAATACTATTATCGGCTTAAGCTATACAGATATAGAAAATACACGAGAGGCGTTATACAGTTTAGCAACCTATTTCCGTGCCAAGCTGAATGCCCATTATCGTAACAGCATGGTTTCAATAGAAGATGAAATAGACCTTGTAAAAGCATATCTCTATATTGAAAAGATGCGCTTTGGTGATCGTCTTACAGTTGCGTATGATATTGATGAGTCCATTCAATCTTTGATTCCAGCATTATCAATTCAGCCTATAGTTGAAAATGCAGTTTTTCACGGAATTTCGAAGAAAAAAGAAGGTGGTACTATTGAGGTGAGTGTGCAACGAGAAGGACAATTTATACGTATTAAAATTTATGATAATGGGGTCGGTATCTCAGAAGAAAAGTTGCAACGATTAGTAAATGAAGAAAACTCACGTATTGGATTTACGAATCCGTTGAAAAAATTTAGGCTTATTAGAAATGCCAGTTTTCGTATATATAGTGAAGAAGGTAAAGGAACTACTGTTATTATTCTATTACCAGAAGGTGATGCATAGTGAATATAGTCATAATTGATGATGAAAAAATGGCAATAGATGTGTTAAGAATTATGCTAGAAAAGCTTATACAATTTACGATTTGCATTAAAGGTACATATACAAATGTAAGGGATGCATTTGCTTTTTTGAAAAAGAACGAGTAGATGTCGTTTTTTTAGATATGGAGATGATTGACGTTCATAAGTTGCAAGTTGCCAAAAAGTTACTAGTTAAATATCCAAGTATGCAAATTATTTTTGTGACAGCCCATGCGAAGTTTGCTGTAGATGCTTTTGACATAGAAGCAACAGATTATTTATTAAAGCCAGTTCGAGAATATTTGAAGAACTTGCTAAGAAGTTAGGGAATGACTGGAATGCCAGAGGTGTAATTAAGATTTTTACTGAAAGAAATCCTTGTAGAAGTTGTTCAGGGGTAATGGACAAATTCCAAGATAGATATCCTAATTTTATTAATCAGTCACCAAAATAATTAACTAGGTGCTCATTGCTTATTTGATTTGTAGATAATTGGTTCAGATTGATGTGATAAATTATTAATGTTCTCTTAAGTAAAAAATACCAGGAGCTCATAAATGTGTGAGTACCTGGTATTTTTTATTTCTTTAGTTTTTATTCTGTATTATGTAGAAATCAGAAAAAAACCACCAGAAAAAGGTGGTCAAAGTGCTTTAAGATAATATGGAGTTCTTTCTATAATATACATGCAGTATACAAAAAGGTTGTTAAAGCCTTATTTAGGGTCTTTCTTAGTTCTCAAAACGTTAATTTTACGTTTTTATCAAGCCCTGCAACTTTTGTGGTTGTGGGGTTTTTTGTATTTGTCAAAAGTAGCGTACATAAGGCTCTGTAGTGCAGTTGATAGCTATATATTTAAAAAACGCAAAAACTAGGCACTCTGTTACAAATGCCTAGCTTCATATTCTAGTTATATCTATCGGAAACTATACCTAGGGACGAAGCTTTAATAAACGGTAGCTCCTGCAATTGTCGTAGATTTTTTGCTGTTCCTGTTACGACCGCGCCATTAATAACAATATCCTCGACAACAAGCTCGCCATCCTTACCAGCAATTGTTTCATTTAACCGCTTAAACTCTCCCTGCCAACGAGATTTTATAGGTACACCTGCCTGAATGGAACTAATAAACTGCTGTGCAGGCTTTACTTTGGCCTCCCCATCCGACTCTAACAAGGAGAATCCGTAAACGGTATTTGCACTACGAACTAACGGTGACCCTGTGACTTGCTCTTTATCTACATATTCACGCATGTGCAGTTCTGCATCTTCTGTGACATCGTTAACCCAAAGCCAGGCTGCTGTTAGTTCCTGTGGTATTAGATTTAATGCTTTATCCACACTATAGCCTTTATCAAATGAAAGTGCCATTTCAACAAGCTTTTCATCTGGCATGTCCTGTAAGTATGTCAAATCATCATTGACATTTTCATACTGGACCTGTGGATAGAAAAAGGTCATCATTCGCTGTCCAAGCTCATTGTAATGCGTATAGTGAATATTCTCCTGCGTGAACGCTCCACCAAAATGCATCGTTGAAGTTCTTCCTTGTCGACCTAGTCTTTCATTACGGAATAGTCCGTAACCGTAGCCGTCTTCACCAGTAAAGACAAGCTTGCCCTCAATCCATTTATACTTTTTATAATAATTTTCTCCACCTAAAATGCCTGGATATGTTTCGATGATTCCGATAAACTCATTGGGTCCAGATATTTGACTAAAATGCATAAATGATACCTCAATAGGAAAAGCAAGTCTTGGTGTAATAACATGGTTTGCAACAGCCCCCCCAATAACTAGCGTTAATATAACCGCTACTGAAATGAAAATCATCCTCCAAGTGCTGCGGCGCTTTGCTTTGCCAATGGATTTTTCCATTCTTTCGACATTGAATAATTCCTCCATTATGCTTCCTCCCATTTTTTACGCAATGCTTTTCTTGCTCGCTGTAAATATGTACGAACATGATTTTCTGAGTGATCAATAATTGATGCGATCTCTTTGTACGACAAATCCATAAAATATTTCATGATGAGCAGCTGTTGAAATTGCTGCGGTAATTGTAGTAATGCAAGTCGTAATTGCTCATTTTGCTCTCTTGAAATAAGCTGCTCCTCGATATTTACCGAGGCTTGAAGTTGTTGTATATCCTCATCAGTTAAATAGGATTGTATTTTTTTCTTATTGTATATTGTGTAGTAGCGATTCAATGCTACTTTGAAAAGCCATGCCCTTAATTTATTTGCCTCGATTTGTGACAGGCATCCAATCGTTTTGATGATTGCCTCCTGAACAATATCCTCAGCATCTTCCTTAGCAACGCCAATTTTTATTAAATATTTGAAAACGATTTTCGCCTCTTGCAGCAAATATCGTTCCCATTGTCGTTTCATCCATTCACCTACTTCCAGATTCGTATTTATGTCCCTTGTAAAGCATGAAATTGGCCAGTAACTTATACATATAACAATTGAAATCCGAAAAAGTATACACTTTTTGAAGAATTAGGATGGTGCTTTACAGTTAACCTATATTTTATTAGAAGTAACATCGGAACTTAATGCGAGAGCTTGAAAGCAATAGGGGAACTCATTAGCTACTTGTGATTATGGAGTAAACTGTAGTGGTCAGTAGTATTACATTTTTACAGCATCTCATATAGAGCTCTTTAGAAATAATAAAATAGTCAATTTGATAGCATGTAATCACATTACCATAGTAAAAAATTTTGAATCACATAATGCATGAGGCTCGTTTATATAGGTGAAGGGGTGATAGTGCTGGATTTGCGACAGATAGTAGATGATTATAGTGAACATTTATTACGTATAGCTTATTACTATACAAAAAATTTACATGCTGCAGAAGATATTGTTCAAGATGTTTTTATCAAGTTTTCGCAGAGCAATTATAAAGAAAATGGTCAATTACGTTCCTATCTAACAAAAATGACCATAAACCGCAGTAAAGATTATTTAAAAAGCTGGTCGTATCGAAAGATTCAACTCCAAGAACAATTTCCCTTACTTGCTTTTTTACAAAAAGATAGTCTGGTACAAAAGGAATTACAAACAACAATTGGAGAAGTCGTTCTATCTTTACCCATTAAATACAGAGAAGTGATTATTCTTTATTATTACGAGGAATTACATACAGCGGATATTGCCTCACTATTACAACAGCCTGAAAGTACAATCCGCACAAGATTACGAAGAGCCCGTGAAAAACTTCGACCTGTATTATCTGGGGAATGGGAGGATTTATATGAAGAGTGAAATCAAAAAGAGTTTGCTTGAAGCAACACCTGATTTACAAGAAAGCAAATCTCGCGTAAGGAAAGCTGTGCTACAATTACCAAAAAAACAGCACTCTCGAAAACCTCTGCTTGTTTCTGGGTGCTTAATCTTACTATTATTTATTTTAATATTCATTGAGCGACAAAGTGATGAATATGTACAAGGCTTCTCAGAAACAACGCTTAATATGTATGAATTAGATGATGCTGACCATTCTGAACGTTATCGTAACGATTTACTGCTTTTAAAATATGGGAAACGTAAAGGTGTAAAGCTAAGTAAACAAGACGTGACAAAACTGGTTGCATCCTATGAGGCTGAATTACCGAGTTCTTTTGATAAAATCCTACAAAGAAAGGGTGTTACAAAAGAGGCTTACAAAGAACAATATCTAACATTGATTGCACAGGTTCAACTTGTACGTGAGGCGTTACTACCTCACTATAAACAAATGTATCCACAATTTCATCAGGAAGTTCATGCGCAATTACTCCTTCTTGATGCAGTTGAAGAAGAGCATATGGAAGATATGAGTTTCGAAGTGGCAGTCGATATTCACGCCATTGTATTATATGAAGGAAAAAATGCACGAATCCTTGCATTAATGGATAAAAAAAGGTTGTTAGAAGAACAACTTATTATTATGCCGATACGTGATGAATTAACATTAAAAACAGGTGACGAAGTGTTACTCAAAAACAGTTTTCTGACAGGATTTGCAACAAAAACAGTAATTAAGTATTTTGCGGTAAGCCAAAATATTACAGAGATAACAACAAATAAATCAACAACAATACCAGCCATACAGAAGAAATTGAGCACTTTATTTGAACAAATGACTTGGCAAAATATTTCACAGACAAAAGAACCCGACATGCAATTAATCACAATGAACGGAAACTATTCTGTCTGGTATGGTGACGATATTGTCATTGGTTCTGGTGATAAAGGCTTTATCATTAGCAAAGAACAGGTGCAGGAATGGGGAGACGAATTAATTCGAAAATTGGAATATAAATAACATATAAAGGCCATCTATTTTGACAGATTTTTATTCAAAATAGATGGCCATTTTTAATTAAAGGTAATGAGTAGTATTTATTAAAATTATTTTCGGATAAATTTATATTTTTTTAAGAAATTATTTAGAGGGAGTTTAACATTCAATATTAATATTAGTGTCAATGGGACATCAAGCCTCACTAAAAGGGTTTGGGGTAGCTGATTAATAATAAAAAAATGGAGGTAAATAGATATGAAAAAGCTATTAATAGTATCCGTTGCAGCAATGGCTCTCCTTGCAGCTTGTCAGGATAAAGAGCCTGTAAAGAAAAATGATGCAGAAAGTGCAGAAGTAAAAACAGAAAGTGCCACAACAGATAATAAAGCACAGGAGCAAGCAGTAGACCAGTTAACAAAAGGACAAGAAATGGCTAACATTCTTAGTAGTACAAACTGGCAAGGGACAAAGGTATACGATAAAGATAATAATGACTTAACAGCTGAGAATGCGAATTATATTGGTCTTGCTAAATATGATGTTGAAACAGGCCACTATGAATTCTTTGATGCAGCTACAGAAGAAAGCCGTGATGATAAAGGAACATTCTTTATTACTAATGATGGGCAAAGCAGGGTTTTAATTTCTGAATCAAAAAATTATCAAGCCGTTGTGGAAATAACAGAGCTAAACGACAATATCTTTACTTATAAAAGAATGGGCAAAGATAAGGAAGGCAATGATGTAGAAGTTTTTGTTGAGCATGTTCCTTATAATGAAAAGGATCTTGCTTTCACGGATGCTGATAAAAATTTAGATGTTACTACAGGTGATATTGTAAAAGACGTGGATGGAGATAAGATCTTAGCAGAGACATTATGGCATGGGACTGTAGTGTTAGATGAAGCTGGTAATGATGTAACTGAGTTTAATACGAACTTCATTAGTATCGCAAAATATGATGCAGATACAAATAAATATGAATTCTTTAATCCAGAAACAGGTGAAAGCCGAGGAGACTATGGTTACTTTGATGTAATTCATGGTAATAAAATTAGAGCCCATGTTTCAATTGGAGACAACAAATATGGTGTAGCACTTGAAATAACAGAGCTTAACGATCAGAAGTTTACGTATAAAAGAATGGGTAAAGATAAAGATGGAAATGAAGTAACTGTATTTGTTGAACATGAACCTTATGAAGGTGAATATAATCCTGAATTCACACTCAAATAAATTTTCTATTTTCTTCTTGGTATAAAACAGACGTAGTCCTTTACTTGCTAATGCTGTTTTTGGGCAGAAGAAATTAAATTATTATCTTGTTTAGTGTGTGTAAACCTCGTCAGCTTAGTGGCGAGGTTTTTAATATATCCAAACATAATAATTAAGGGCTGAGTAAAATGTGTATTTTACGTGGAAATAGCTGATACTGCTTTTAAGCTGTTATTTCTTAGGGGACTTTGAAGTAACTGAATCTATAAAATGGAGGTCAATGTATGAAAAAGCTTTTAATAATATCTCTTGCAACAATGGCATTACTTGCCGCATGTCAGAGTAAACAAGATGTAAAAAAGAAAGAGGAAGTAAAAACTGAGCAATCTGCAGATCAAAGGCCAGTCGAAATGACGAAAGGCCAAGCGAATGCCAATATTCTTAGTAGCACAAACTGGCAGGGTACAAAAGTGTATGATAAGAATAAGAAAGATTTAACCGCAGAAAATTCTAATTTTATTGGCCTAGCAAAGTACGATGCTGATTCAGCGCGTTACGAATTTTTTGATCCACAAACAGGAAAAAGTCGCGATGATAAGGGTATTTTCTTTATCACGAATGATGGAAAACAAAGAATATTGATTTCTGAATCGAAAAATTATCAAGCTATCGTGGAAATTACGGAGCTAACTCAAAATTTATTTACGTATAAAAGAATGGGGAAAGATGCAAATGGTAACGATGTAGAGGTATTCGTTGAGCATGTTCCTTATAAAGATAAAAAACTTACATTTACTGATCCAGATAAAACTTTGGAAACTTCTACAGGCACTATTGTTCAAGATGTTGATGGTGATAAAATTTTAACAGATACACTATGGCAGGGAACAGTTGTATTAGATACAGAAGGAAATGATGTAACACAATATAATTCAAATTTTATTAGTATAGCTAAATATGATGCTGATACGAATAAATATGAATTTTTCAACCCTGAAACAGGTGAAAGTCGCGGTAACTATGGTTTCTTTAATGTTCTCCATGGAAATAAGCTAAGAGCACATGTTTCAATAGGCGATAATAAATATGGGGCTGTTCTTGAAATTACTGAACTTAATAACAAGAAATTTACTTATTTAAGAACTGGTAAAGATAAAGATGGAAAGGATATCACAGTATTTGTAGAGCATGAACCTTATACAGGTAAGTTTAAACCTGAATTTACACAAAAATAGATATAATTCTTAATTAACGGCATTAGTTCTCAAATTGTAATGGACTAATGCCATTTTATTGTTACTTGAAAAATATCTATTACAAATCAAATCTCCATTTTAATACTGAGTGTTTTTTTCACTTTCTGGCATAGTTCTCTCACTAACATCGTACACTAAATGTAAAAGGGTGGTGGATATGGGTGAAGCGCTGGCTTGCACTAGGAGTAATTATGCTAATGAGTATAGTGGTTGTGGCATATGAAACGAATGCTTCAGACCGTAACTTCTTCTTACCAGACCCACTTGGTGGTCAAAAGATTGTCATTGATGCGGGGCATGGGGGTCAGGATGGAGGAGCTTCAAAGGGAGAAGTGATTGAAAAGGATATTACACTTGCAATTGCTCAGTATGTTGAGAAAGAGCTAAAGAAAAAAGGCGCAACAGTTGTAATGACGAGAACACAGGATGGAGATGTTATCGAGGAGCATGCGCCGTCAGAAAAGTTTGGTACAATGCGTGAACGAAAGAAACAGGATATCTTTTTAAGAAAAGATATTGTTGAAAAAGAAAAACCAGATATTTTTATTACAATTCATGCAAATGCTATCCCAGAGACAAAATGGCGTGGAGCACAGGTGTTTTATCATAAAGAAGGACATGCTGAAAGTGAATTATTAGCAAAGAGCATTCAAGAATCTATTCGTACTAATTTAAAAAACACGGACCGAGAAGCACTGTCTATCAAACAAATATATTTATTGAAAAAAGTTGAAGTACCTGCTGCACTTGTAGAAACAGGATTTATCAGCAATGATGAGGAACGTGCACTTTTAACGGATAAAAAATATCAAGAAAAAATGGGAGATGCCATTGTTGAAGGTATAGAAGCCTATTTATTAGCTAAAATTGAATAGAGCAACATCTACAACGAAAATCAAATCATTATGATATACTAACATTGAGATAATATAAGGGGAGTGTTCGTCGTGATTACTGAACAACAAGTACGAGAAATACTAGGACAACTACAAGATCCATTTTTACATAAATCACTTGCAGAAACAGATGGAATTACAAACGTATCAATAAAAGAAGAAAAAAATCATGTCAGTGTAAAAATTGCGATTGCTAAAACAAATACACCTGAACAATTACAATTACAGATGAAAATTGTTGAAATTTTAAAAGAAGCGGGTGCAAATACGGTAGGCATTCGCTTTGAGGAGCTATCGGCAGAGAAATTACAAGGCTTCCGTGGAACAGCTACTGAATCTGAGGCTCAGGATATTTTATCTCCTCTTAGCACGGTACAAGTTATTTCCATTGCGTCAGGTAAAGGTGGGGTAGGGAAATCTACAGTTTCCGTTAATCTCGCTGTGGCATTAGCACGTCTTGGAAAAAAGGTAGGGTTAATTGATGCCGATATTTACGGATTTAGTGTGCCGGATATGATGGGTGTTGCTGATATGCCAAAAGTGGTAGATAATCGAATTTTCCCAGTTGATCGCTTCGGGGTAAAAGTGATTTCAATGGGCTTCTTTGTTGAAAACAATGCACCAATTGTATGGCGTGGACCAATGTTAGGGAAAGTGTTAGATCAGTTCTTCCGTGATGTAGAATGGGGCGAATTAGACTATCTACTACTTGATTTACCACCAGGTACTGGGGACGTAGCTCTAGATATTCATCAAATGTTGCCTTCATCAAAAGAAATTGTTGTTACAACACCACATCCTACAGCAGCATTCGTTGCGGCTCGTGCAGGTGCAATGGCTCTACAAACAGAACATGAAATATTAGGTGTTATTGAAAATATGGCATGGTACGAGTCAAAATCAGGTGATCGTGAATTTGTATTTGGTCAAGGCGGTGGACCGAAGTTAGCTGAAGAACTGCGTACAGAATTACTAGGACAAATCCCTCTGGGCCAACCAGACTGGTCAGAAGAAGATTTTGCACCTTCTGTTTATGCTGAAAAACATCCAACAGGACAAATTTATTTAGATATCGCGACGAAAATGATCAATAAATTAAATAAATAATCAAAAACGGATTTCCTGAATTAATGAGGAAATCCGTTTTTTTAAAATAAAAGAATTACTGGGTATTATTTTGTTCCTTGTCAGTGCCGTCACCGCCACCTGCTTTTTTCTCATCTTTTCCAGAAGCTGCTGTTGCTTCACCGCCACTTTTTTTAATAAGCTCCTGCCATTTTGTTTGCATAAGTGGACTTTCAATCGTTTCTTTTACGACTTCCTCCATTTGCTTTCTCATGTTGGAAGACTTTAGAATCGTTTCTAACTGCTTTTGCATATCAGGCTGTCCAAAGAATGCCTCCATATCCTTTTGGAAAGTGGGATCCTTGATTAATTCCTTCATAATATCCTGTTGCTGCTTTTGCATACTTTTAGCGACAGTTTCTTTAAACTTTGGATCCTCGAATGTTTTCTTCCAAAAATCTTCTGCTTCCTTAGAAAGTAAGGTTTCCTCGGTAGCCTTCTTCACTTCTTCATGCTCCAAAATCAGTAATTCGCGAAAGCTGGGCTCCTCTAAAAGCTGTCGTAAAGCCTTTTTACCGTCCTCGGTTTGTAAAGAGTCAATCATAATTTTTTTTATTTCATCATAGGACATGGTAGAGGTTTTATCTTGTGAACAGGCAGAAAGAAAAAGCATTAGAATTAGTAATAAGGTAAATTTTCGCATCGATTATCAGTCCTTTCTATAGATAGACTCTTTCAATTATTGTTCACATTTACGATGACTTTATGTATTGGTTAGGATGAGAAATAGCTTTTTTAACAATGCATTGTTAAAATAAATACAGATATATTGTAGAAATTGGGGGACTTTTAGTTGTGACGATACGAAATTGGGCAAAGTTTTTCTTTTTTGCAATGCTCGTTGGAGGCGCTGTCAACGGAATTTGTAGCTTGTTTATTAGGTGGGATTTCTTCCAACCATACATAACAAATGGTCATTGGGGAGAATTTTTAGCAGGGCTTTTATGGATGGTCTTTTTAGGATTTACGATGAGTGTTATTGCACAAGCAGGATTCTTTGCTTATTTAACCCTTCATCAAGTAGGGGTTAACATTTTCAGAACACTGACGCTGTGGAATTGGGTTCAGTTATTATTAATTGCTATTACTATTTTTGACGTTATATTCTTCCGCTTTGTCCCAGGCATTAAAGAAGGCCAAAGTTGGATATTTTATTTAGGATTATTAATTGTTTTAATTTTTGGAGCAGTTGCAACAGCAGTTCAAAAAGTAAAAATGACGGGGAAAAAGCACGTTTTAATTTCCGCATTATTCTTTATGATTGTCATTACAACGCTGGAATGGACGATTGCTTTAATGGGGCGTGATGAAAATATTAACGAATATGTCGCATTGTTACTATTTCCATTACTTGCTGTAAATGCCTATCAATTATTAGTATTACCCAAATATAATGCAAAATCCGATGAAGATCGTCAAAAATTAGAAGCACGCCGTAAAGCACGTAGAGAACAAGCTAAAAATGCAAACGCATAATAAAGATGCCTCCGATAATTCTGAGGGCACTGAAAAAGTCGATTTGCCACAAAAATTGTGATGCAAATCGACTTTTTTAAGTTTTCAAATCCAACAAAAGACAAAATTCTAATATAAAAAAGTGAATTTTTTTTAGTTTTTCAGTGCCCTCGATAATTCTGGAGGCATTTTTTTATGGTGATTTTTTAGTTTGAACTTTATATCCAAATATATTTTCTTCGATGGACATAAATTTATTTTGTTGTAGCAAAGTATTTATATCTTTGAATGTAATTGGATTGTTTTGATGTAAGATGACGAAAATAAAATCGCCTTTTTGTATTTTAGGTGTTTTCTCGCCCTTCCAAATTAAAGAGGGAGAAAGTATGTTTATTTGCTGTTGAAATAAGTTCTTTTGTAAATCCTGAGAATATTGGTGATTGCGAGTGGCAAACCAAAGTGGTGTTTCTTTTAAATACTTTTCGTAAATAGCGATATCTTTTTGTATGGTTGTCATATTTATAGGTTCATCTGTAGAATCCTCTGGTCCTAATAATCCCGTAGGCAGTTTCCGCTTTTGAATGATTTTTAAATGTTCCGGTGATCGTTTAATCCAAGCAGGATCTAGCAATAAGAGTGGATAAGGTTCTTTCACAGTGTTAAGCCAGTCCATTAGTGCTTCATCAGAGAAAGAAATTTCGACAACAAGGGATGTACCGTAATGTCCTTTTGTTACAACTGCTGGAGCATCAGCGATATTAAATACAGAAATCATAGTTGAGTTTATTGGCTTTATAAAAACAAATAGTATTACGATGAAAAGCAATGAAATCAACGTTTTACGAACCATCATAACAACCTCGTTTCTAAAATATTAAAGAGAAAAATAAACTTCTTAAAAAAACTTATGATTTAGTGTTGACTTTCATGAATAATCGATGTTATTATGTATAAGTCGCCAAGAGATGACGCGACAAATTAAAAAATGAACCTTGAAAACTGAACAAGCAAAACGTAATCAATAAAGTTTTTAGTAGCTAACTTATGCTAGTGAACGAGATAAAAATTATGGACATCAAAATTGATGCCAGCAAAACAATTTGAGCTAATCAAATTTCTTTTATGGAGAGTTTGATCCTGGCTCAGGACGAACGCTGGCGGCGTGCCTAATACATGCAAGTCGAGCGAACAGAGAAGGAGCTTGCTCCTTTGACGTTAGCGGCGGACGGGTGAGTAACACGTGGGCAACCTACCCTATAGTTTGGGATAACTCCGGGAAACCGGGGCTAATACCGAATAATCTATTTCACCTCATGGTGAAGTACTGAAAGACGGTTTCGGCTGTCGCTATAGGATGGGCCCGCGGCGCATTAGCTAGTTGGTGAGGTAATGGCTCACCAAGGCGACGATGCGTAGCCGACCTGAGAGGGTGATCGGCCACACTGGGACTGAGACACGGCCCAGACTCCTACGGGAGGCAGCAGTAGGGAATCTTCCACAATGGGCGAAAGCCTGATGGAGCAACGCCGCGTGAGTGAAGAAGGATTTCGGTTCGTCATCGCTCAACGGATAAAAGCTACCCCGGGGATAACAGGCTTATCTCCCCCAAGAGTCCACATCGACGGGGAGGTTTGGCACCTCGATGTCGGCTCATCGCATCCTGGGGCTGTAGTCGGTCCCAAGGGTTGGGCTGTTCGCCCATTAAAGCGGTACGCGAGCTGGGTTCAGAACGTCGTGAGACAGTTCGGTCCCTATCCGTCGTGGGCGTAGGAAATTTGAGAGGAGCTGTCCTTAGTACGAGAGGACCGGGATGGACACACCGCTGGTGTACCAGTTGTCTTGCCAAAGGCATCGCTGGGTAGCTATGTGTGGACGGGATAAGTGCTGAAAGCATCTAAGCATGAAGCCCCCCTCAAGATGAGATTTCCCATTACGCAAGTAAGTAAGATCCCTCAAAGACGATGAGGTAGATAGGTTCGAGGTGGAAGTGTGGTGACACATGGAGCTGACGAATACTAATCGATCGAGGACTTAACCAACATGTTTGAAGCATTCAATGCGCCGTTTATCCAGTTTTGAAAGAACAACAACTTTCATATAAGGGTTTCAAGATACGAGTAGTTCGAGGAAGCAATGGAGAGAGAGAAGGAGCGTACTCAAGTACGTGACTGACTGAACGACAGAAGCTGACGAAGAAATGCGATGTATATTGAAAGCCGAAAATAGTCTAGTGATGATGGCAAAGAGGTCACACCCGTTCCCATACCGAACACGGAAGTTAAGCTCTTTAGCGCCGATGGTAGTTGGGGGCTTCCCCCTGTGAGAGTAGGACATCGCTAGGCGCAAAAAGTCGCTGCTGACAAACTCAGTAGTGGCTTTTTTCTGTGAAAATAAATAATGTCTTTGTTTTTTGAATATTATTAAGTGGACTAGGTCATTCTATAAATAACGAAAAAAGCCAATGAGAAAGCAAAGGTACCTGTCCGAAGGTATCTTGGTTTATAACTTTTGGTTTTTGGTTAAACTAAACCAATTGTGGTTCTTTATATGGCTCCTTGTTCAGTAGCATGGAGTAAATAATTCGAAGCATTCGATGCGAAATCGCAACGAGTGCTTTTTTCTTGCCTCTTCGTGCTGCGAGTGACCAATATTTGTTCGCTAACCAACGATTTCGACTTCTTGAAACTGCCCAAGCTGCCTCACACATGGCCGATTTAATGTGTGGATTTCCCTTAATAGAACGCGTACTTTTTCTTTTTCCTGCACTCTCATGATTACCAGGAGATACGCCTGCCCATGAAGCAAGGTGTTGTGATGTGGGAAACTGATTCATGTTTACACCAATTTCTGCAATGATAACTGCGGCAGTATCTTTTTTTATACCTGGAATTGTCATTAATAATTGAAGTTCTTCATGATAATTTTGTAATAGTTGATTAATCCGTTCTTCAATTTCTAAAACCAATGACTCCAAATATTCAATGTGTCGCCAAGATTGGCGAATAAGAAATATTTGATGTTCATTGAGTGTTCCAAATAAAGAATCGGTAATCAATTGTTTTTTAGGGGCTAACCTTCCATGAATATTCTTTTCGACATCGGCTTCATCTACATAACCTTGTTCAATTAATCGATTTAGTAATTTACGCCCGGATACGCCAAATACATCTGAAATCACAGTACTTAGTTTGACATTTGAACTTTCTAATACTTTTTGAATGCGATTCTTTTCAGAAGTTAAATGGCCAATCCACTTTTTCCGAAGTCTTGTTAAATCTCTGAGTTCTCGAATCTCCACGGGTGGAACAAAACTCTTTTCAATCAAGCCATGACGTAATAACTTCGCAATCCATTCTGCATCTGAAACGTCTGTTTTTCTGCCAGGAACGTTTTTGATTCGTTGGGCATTCGCAAGTGTAATATCAAAAAAGTCCTCCAAAATATTAAATACAGGTTTCCAATACACACCCGTACTCTCCATCGCAATATGTGTAACTTCATGGCTTTCTAACCATTTCAATAGACGAAACAAATCTTTCGTGAGCGTAGGGAAAGTTTCTATTTCTTGATATACTTCGTTTTCGTGTCTCCCTTTTAAAACGCAAGCAACAATTGTCTCAGAATGCACATCTAAGCCTGCACAATTCTTAATAAATACCTCCATAAAAATCACTCCAAACAATAAAGATCACAAACAGTGAGTGAATTTGAAAATAAGCATTTTTCTGTACGTAGTCATCCTACTATCAAGTGGAGCTAACAAAGGGTTGAACACCAAATTCACTCAAACAGTTTTATGCCCAGGGTCTAAGCCACCAAAAAAAGCCGCGTCTTACATCCCGTTTGTGTCACTAGCATTATGGACAGGAGGAACTTATTTTCATGCCAGGGTTGGGAGAAGAAAGCTCATGATTGTTTTATGTCCAAAAACCAAAAGAATAAGAGACATTTCACCAGCATAATCCATATAGCCCTGGTATGAAATGTCTCTTTTAATTTTTTGCTGGATACAATGCAATGGTAGTAGCTTTACTGGGATATCTAAGCACCTGATCTAGTACTATAATGAGAGGAACTCAGTCTATAAAAAGAGCAGTCCCATGATTATTTAAGCAACTGCAGTGCATGATTAAATTATTTTAAACAGTTACTGTTCGTAGTTCTACACGTCGAATCTTACCAGAAGTAGTTTTAGGTAATTCATCGATAAAGACAATGCTACGAGGGTATTTATAAGGCGCTGTTAATGCCTTAACGTGCTCCTGAAGCTCTTTAGTTAATTCTTCTTCATCACGGTCTCTAAAGGCTTCTCGTAAAATAACAAAGGCTTTCACGATATTTCCTCGGATTTCATCTGGTGCTGCTACAACAGCACATTCTTGTACAGCCTCGTGTTTATTCAAAGCATCCTCTACTTCAAATGGTCCAATTGTATAGCCCGATGAGATGATGATGTCATCTCCGCGACCTTCAAACCAAAAATAACCATCCTCGTCACATTTGGCTTGGTCACCAGTAATATACCAATCGCCACGGAAAGCAGCTTGTGTACGTTCAGGCTCACGATAGTATTCCTTAAATAAAGCAGGAGATGACTTATGAACAGCGATATCCCCAACTTCCCCAACAGATGCTTCATTACCTTCATTGTCTACAATACGTACAATATTACCAGGAGTTGGAACACCCATTGAACCAGGACGTAATTCAGTATTCTCTAGTGTGCCAATTAACAGTGTATTTTCCGTTTGACCATAGCCGTCTCGGACTTTAAGACCAAAGTGATTCATAAATGCTTCTATGACTGGGCGATTTAATGGTTCACCAGCAGAAACTGCGCTTCGCAATGATGATAGATTGTATTCTTTTAAATTATCAACTTTCGAAATAATACGATATTCAGTTGGTGTACAACATAATACATTTATCTTTTCATCTTGAAGTAGTTGAAGATATGTTTTTGCGTCGAATCCGCCATGATAGACAAATGCAGTTGCACCCAGCATTATAGTGGATAAAAACGGACTCCAAATCCATTTTTGCCATCCTGGTGCTGCCGTAGCCCATACTAAATCACCCTCACGTACACAAAGCCATTGTGAAGCTGCTGTGCGAATATGTGCATATCCCCAGCCGTGTGAATGAACGACTCCCTTTGGTTTACCAGTTGTACCAGAAGTATAAGAAAGAAATGCCATGTCGTCGCGTTTTGTAGGAACTGCAGTAAATGTGTCTGGCTGCGTGCTTGCTAATTCATTTAATGACGTCCAATTACCAGTAGCAGTTCCGATAACCAATTTATTATTTAAAGCCTCTACAGAAGAAGTAATGCGATCTACTTCCCCCGTGAATGCCTCAAAAGCAATCACTGCACTTGCAGAGGAGTGCTCCATACGATATTCTAAATCACTTGCACGTAACATCTCAGAGCAAGATATAGGAACAATACCAGCTTTTAGACAGCCAAGGAAGACAAAGTATGCCTCAGGTAGACGTGGAGTAATGACTAATACACGATCGCCTTTTTGAAGCCCCCTCTTCGTAAAAGCATGCGCGTATTGATTCATTTTTTGAACAAGCTCTAAATAGGAAATAGTTCGGCGCTCCTGTTGAGTATTTAACCATCTTATTGCTTGACGTTCACTATCTTGAGAAAATTTCTCTAATTCCTCAGTAATGTTATAAAATTCTGGTGCAATTAAATCGTTTGTAACCATTTGAACATTCCTCCCCAAAAATAATAGAAAATTCATAAAACTATTTATATTTTATCAATTACAATAATATACAGCAAGAATATTATATACACAAAATAGAAATATTAGATTTAATAGAGAACTATTTAGGTTTTTGATGATTCCTACTAACCCATTCGACAAAAAATATGAAATTTTTTATAAAAAGTGTTGCATAATTTATAATGCTTGCTATAATAATAAATGTGCTTAAGCGTTTTTAGAAAACTTAATTGAATATCATTGTTCCGAAGTAGCTCAGTTGGTAGTAGCACCTGACTGTTAATCAGGTTGTCGCAGGTTCGAGTCCTGCCTTCGGAGCCATTTTTTTGCCTATTTTTAGGATGCATTTATACATAGTTAAAGAAAAGAAAATATAAAAAAAGTATTGCATTAAGAAAGAAATAATGGTAATATAAATCTTGTCTTGTTTGGAACATTAATAAAATGGCCCCTTGGTCAAGTGGTTAAGACACCGCCCTTTCACGGCGGTAACACGGGTTCGAATCCCGTAGGGGTCACCATTTTAAAGCTTTGTAGTAATGCAAAGGCTAAAAAGAAAATAAACTGTTAAGAAATGAACACCTGTTTTTATGGAGGATTAGCTCAGCTGGGAGAGCATCTGCCTTACAAGCAGAGGGTCGGCGGTTCGAGCCCGTCATCCTCCACCATATAGTGTTATTTCGGAGGGGTAGCGAAGTGGCTAAACGCGGCGGACTGTAAATCCGCTCCTTAGGGTTCGGCGGTTCGAATCCGTCCCCCTCCACCAGTTTTATACATGATTGGGGTATAGCCAAGCGGTAAGGCAACGGATTTTGATTCCGTCATGCCTAGGTTCGAATCCTAGTACCCCAGCCATTTTTCTTTTTATGAGCCATTAGCTCAGTTGGTAGAGCATCTGACTTTTAATCAGAGGGTCGAAGGTTCGAGTCCTTCATGGCTCACTTTTCTTAGTATAAAATATTTAAAAAGTGTTACATTAACTACAGATACTAATCTCTTACTGAAAACAGTAGGAGATTTTTTTATGTTTATGAATGTTGCATAAATATGCAGGAACATGTTAGGTTGAGCCAAGGTAGATATAGGATTTACAATAGTCTTACAACTAGAAAGGGGTATGAAAAGATGAATAAACTTAATATTTCTATTATTGGAGTTCCAACTGATTATGGGCAAGCACGTAGAGGCGTAGACATGGGGCCAAGTGCGATCCGTTACGCAGGAGTTGTGGAACGCTTAGAGGCGATTGGTCATAAGGTACAGGATCTAGGGGATATCCGTGTTAGTCAAACACTTAAAAATGCTATTGTAGATGAGAAACTACTCAATTTAGAGGAAGTAATTGATGTTAGTACAGCTTTAGCAAATAATGTACACGAAGTATTAGAGCAGAAAAAGTTCCCGCTAGTATTTGGTGGAGATCATAGTATTGCTATTGGGACACTAGCTGGGCTTGGAGAGCATTACAAAAACCTAGGTGTTATTTGGTATGATGCACATGCTGATTTAAATACACCTGAGACAACACCTTCTGGCAATATACATGGTATGCCTTTGGCTGTAAGCATCGGACTTGGTCATGATCGCTTAGTCAGAATTCGTGACTTTGCGCCAAAAATTAAACCTGAGAATGTTATCATTATTGGAGCACGATCTGTAGACTCAGGTGAACGTGAACTTATTCGTCAACAAGGCATTAAGGTATATACAATGCATGAAATTGATCGCCTTGGTATGACGCGTGTAATGGAAGATGCTCTTAGCTATTTAAAAGAACGAAATGTTGATGGCTTGCACTTATCACTTGATTTAGATGGTCTGGATCCACTTTATACGCCAGGAGTAGGGACACCTGTTCCAGGGGGAATTACGTATCGTGAAAGTCATTTAGCTATGGAAATGTTACAAGAATCGGGTATGTTGACATCTGCTGAATTTGTTGAAGTAAATCCGATTTTAGATGAAAAAAATACAACGGCTAATGTTGCTGTTGCATTAATGGGTTCTTTATTCGGAGAAACACTAGTTTAAAGAAAATTAACAAATAATTGCCTTTCACCGCAATGAACAAAATCTTTTGCTATAATTAAAAATAAATTGAAACTTTTCTTATCAGAACCTCGTATAGTATAAGACAGTTGTAAAGGTGGAGAAGTCAATACAATGGATGCGTTAGTAAATAAGAGAATAAAACAAGTGCTTAAAGGCGATCAAAACGCATTTGCCGATATTGTGAGTCTCTATCAGCACAAACTGTACCAAGTATGCTATAGGATGTTAGGAAATAAACAAGAATCTGAGGATATTGCTCAAGAAGCATTTGTTCGTGCCTACATGAATTTGCATACTTTTGATCAGAAACGGAAATTTTCGACGTGGCTTTATCGCATAGCGACTAACCTCTGCATAGATCGTATTCGGAAAAAAAAGCCAGATTATTATTTAGATGCTGAAGTAGCTGGTACAGAAGGGCTTGATATGTATTCACAAATCGCAGCAGATGACCAGCTACCAGAGGAACAAATAGAGCAAATGGAGCTACAGGATCGCATTCAATATGAAATTGGACGTTTGCCAGATAAATATCGTTCAGTTATAGTATTGAAATATATTGAAGAGTTATCGTTGCAAGAAATTAGCGAGATTTTAGATATGCCTCTTGGAACGGTGAAAACGAGAATTCACCGCGGACGTGAAGCATTACGTAAGCAATTAAACAATCTGTAGGAGGGGGAGCGTCATGAATACTTGTCCAGAGCATATTATAGACTATATGCATGATTATTTAGACGGTGACATTAGTCGTGAGCATGAGCAAGAGTTAAAACAACATTTGCATTCATGTAGTGATTGTAAACAATTGATGCAAGAATTGAGTGAAACAATCGCCTTTGTGAAGAGTGCTTCCCATATTACAGCACCTCCGCATTTTGAAGAATCTGTGATGGCTCGTTTGCCGAAACCCAAAAGTCGTGTAGGCATGCAAAAATGGATTCGCCGGCATCCATTATTTGTGGCAGCAGCAGTGTTTTGCTTATTCATGAGTGCAACTTTAATTGGTAATTTCATGGATGATCAACATTTCTCAGTAACAAAACAGCCAAACTTAGTTGTTGATGGTCAGACAGTCATAGTACCTGAGGGAGAAGTGGTGAAAGGCGATATTGTTGTTAAAAATGGTGATTTAATTGTTGAGGGTGAAGTTGATGGCAATGTCACTGTTATTAACGGGCAGTATATGGCTTCTTCGGCAGTTGTGTCAGGTAAAATTGAGGAAATTGACGAAGCATTCGAATGGTTATGGTATACAATCAAAAATTCAGTAAAAACCGCTTTGACATTCGAGGAGAAAGAAGAAACTAAATAACACTCTATACGTCCTAAAAGATAGTGCACGTGAGAGGCTGAAAGGTCTACTCTTATGAGTAGACTTTTCATTTGAAAAAAGTTACATTTGATAAGAATGTGCTATACTTAAATGTGTATGGATTCGCAATGAAAAGTGGGGGATGCCACGTGCAAATTATCGAACATTTTGCTGATTTAACACCTGTGAATATTGTTATTAACTTCTTAGATGTACTGCTTGTTTGGTACGTTGTTTATAAAATTTTAACCCTCATTAAAGGTACGAAGGCTGTCCAATTATTAAAAGGGATTTTCGTAATAATTATTGCACGCATCATTACGGACTTTTTAGGGTTAGAAACGTTAGGCTGGATGCTCAATCAAGTCATCGAGTTTGGTTTCTTAGCGATCATTATTATTTTCCAACCTGAAATCAGACGAGGTCTTGAACAAATTGGTCGAGGAAAGTTATTCCAACGCTCTACTAGCCAGGTTGAGGAAGAGCAAACACGGCTTATCGAGGCCATGAAGAAATCTGTTAGTTATATGGCTAAACGTCGTATAGGGGCGTTAATTTCTATTGAAAAGGAAACGGGTTTAAATGAATATATTGAGACAGGCATAGGTCTTAATGCTGAAATCTCTTCTGAATTACTTATTAACATTTTCATACCTAATACACCACTTCATGATGGAGCCGTTATTATGCAGAAGGATAAAGTAACTGCAGCAGCTTGTTACTTACCACTCTCTGAAAGTCCGTTTATTTCAAAGGAACTTGGGACACGCCACCGTGCTGCACTTGGCTTAAGTGAAGTGACAGATGCGATAACGATTGTTGTATCAGAAGAAACTGGTGCTATTAGTATTACACTGAATGGCAACCTACACCGAAATCTTTCTCTAGAGGAATTCGAAACACTGTTACGTAACATGTGGTTTGGAACAGCACAAGAATCAAATGCAGCCTCTAAGTTGACTTGGAGGGGGAAAAAGAATGGATAAAATGATGGATAGCCCATGGGTGTTACGAATCATCGCACTATTTCTTGCCTGTTTGCTATTTTTTTCTGTTCGTACGGAGCTAACCTCTTCAAATAAAACAACCTCCAATGAGCAAACAGATGTCATTCGCGATGTGCCTGTTGACGTTTTTTATGACAATGAGAATCTTATTGTAACAGGACTGCCGAAAACTGTGGATGTGACAATAAAAGGTCCAATGCAACTTGTTTTACAGGCAAAGGCAGCAAAAGATTTCTCAGTATTTGTGGATTTAAGTAATTTGCTAATAGGAAAGCATAATGTTAGGCTACAGTATGAAAATATTTCCAATAAATTACAAGTTACTTTAGACCCAGCAATGGTAAATGTAAATATTGAAGAAAAGGTCACGCAGGAATTTAGAGTTGACCCTGAGATGAACAATCGTTTAATTGAAGAAGGCTATATATTAAAAGGGATGACTGCAAAGCCAGCAACAGTATATGTAACCGGTGCTAAAAGTGCAATTGAAAACATCAGTTATGTCAAAGCTACTGTAACAGGCGAGCAAGGGTTAAAGGAACCATTTTCCCAGGTAGCAGCTGTTAAAGTATTAGATCGTGATTTAAATAAATTAGACGTGACGATAGAACCAGAGACTGTAAAAGTAAAAGTTGATATAGCGGAGTATAGTAAGGAACTACCTGTTGTTATGAAGGAGATTGGACAAACGCCAGATGAAGTGACCATTAATGAACTAGCTCTTAATCCAAAAATGGTGAAGGTGTATGGTAGAAAATCCATTATAGACGGTTTAACAGAAATTCCAGTGGAAGTGGATTTGTCAAAAATTACAGAATCTAAGACGTATGAATATGATGTAAAATTACCAGAGGGCGTGACAAAAATATCTGACTCAAAAATTAAAATAAAGGCAGATATTACAAAGGTTGAGCAGGAGAAAACAACACCGACAACGTCTACTCCTCCGCCTCCTACAGAGGAATCAAATACCACTCCTTCTGATGAAAATACTCCTACTGAGAAAACAGAAGATATTGATTCTTAAACAATAACTGACTATAATTTTATTTTGATTCAGTAGAGATTCATTCTATATCAGTAGAGTATTCTTTCTCGAGTATGAAAAAGCACGAACGTTAATAGATACTCAAGCTAAATCGAAATACTCTATGTTTATTATTTGAAATTGAGTGATTTGCCTATTTCGGATACTATGCATAGAAATGTAATTAATAGTTACCAGTGAATGAACAAAAATTGACTTTTCCAAAAGTAAGCAGATGGGTGATCTTTTTGTCAGCATAGATGAGCTGATCACTGGCATGCATTGAAGGAGAGAATAATCAAAATGGGTAAATATTTTGGAACAGATGGCGTCCGTGGTGTCGCGAATAGTGAGTTAACACCTGAATTTGCATTTAAACTTGGCCGAGTAGGGGGCTATATTTTAACAAAGGATGCAACAGATCGTCCCAAGGTTTTAATTGGTCGTGACACACGTATCTCAGGTGAAATGCTAGAAGGAGCACTTGTGGCTGGCCTTTTATCAATCGGTGTAGAGGTGATGCGTCTTGGAGTTATTTCAACTCCAGGTGTGGCTTACCTAACTAGAATTCTGAGTGCAAACGCAGGCGTCATGATTTCAGCTTCACATAACCCAGTTGCAGATAATGGCATTAAATTTTTCGGTCCGGATGGTTTTAAGCTGACAGATGCACAAGAAAATGAAATCGAAGCATTACTTGATGCACTAGAAGATACATTGCCACGTCCAATAGGGGCAGATTTAGGCTCTGTAAGTGACTACTTTGAGGGTGGACAAAAATATATTCAATACTTAAAACAAACAGTAGATGAAGAGTTTGATGGCATCCATGTAGCACTAGACTGTGCACATGGTGCTACATCTTCCTTAGCTACACATTTATTTGCGGATTTGGAAGCGGATATTTCAACAATGGGTGCTTCACCAACAGGTCTAAATATTAATGATGGTGTAGGATCTACACATCCAGAAGGACTAGCTAAATTTGTCACTGAAAAAGATGCAGATGTTGGTCTAGCATTCGATGGTGATGGTGATCGTTTAATTGCTGTAGATGAAAACGGAAAAATTGTTGATGGTGACCAAATTATGTTTATCATTGGTAAGCATTTAAATGCAGTGGGACGCTTGAAAAAACAAACAATCGTATCAACAGTAATGAGTAATATGGGCTTCTACAAAGCTGTAGAAAGCAATGGTATGAAAAGTGTTCAAACAGCAGTTGGTGATCGATATGTTGTAGAAGAAATGCGCGCCCATGAATATAACTTAGGCGGCGAGCAATCAGGTCATATTGTTTTCCTTGACTATAATACAACGGGTGACGGCTTACTAACAGGTATTCAGCTAGTAAATATTATGAAAGCAACTGGGAAAAAACTTTCTGAGTTAGCATCCGAAATGAAGATTTACCCACAGCGTTTAGTAAATGTACGTGTAACTGATAAGCATGCTGTTACAGAGAATTCTAAGGTTGCAGCAGCTATTGCTGAGGTTGAAGCGGATATGGCAGGCAACGGCCGTGTGTTAGTCCGTCCTTCTGGTACAGAGCCACTTGTACGGGTAATGGTGGAAGCTGCAACAGAGATAGACTGTACACGTTATGTAGAGCGCATTGCTGATGTCGTCCGCGCTGAAATGGGTCTAAGTGAATAAGAAATAGTCAAACTCGATTTCCTTTAATAGGAGATCGAGTTTTTTCTATGATGAATAGGCGTAATGATATAGAATGTTTGAAAGGAATGGGATTGGGAATAGTAGTACATAGTCACAATAACAAGGAGTGTTTGATTAATATGGCTAAAATTGCTACTGTCATTACTGATATGTTCGAAGATATAGAATATACAAGTCCTAAAGCAGCGTTAGAAGCGGCAGGTCATGAACTAGTAACGATTGAAATGAGGTCAGGAAAAGAAGTACAGGGAAAGCATGGTAAGAAAGTACAGATTGATAAGGGAATTGATGAGGTGAAGGCCACGGAATATGATGCACTGTTTATCCCTGGTGGATTTTCTCCAGATATATTACGCGCAGACGATCGTGTGGTTGCCTTTGTAAAGGACTTTATGGAAAATATGAAACCGACCTTTGCTATTTGTCATGGACCTCAGTTACTCATTACGGCTAAGAATTTAAATGGCCGAGATGCCACTGGCTATAAATCGATTCGTGTAGACTTAGAAAATGCAGGTGCCAAATTCCATGATGAAGAGGTATTTGTGTGCCAAAAGCAATTAGTCACAAGCCGTACACCAGATGACTTGCCAGCATTTAACCGAGAAATTGTGAAATTACTTGAAAATAAAGGACGATAAAAAGAGATGGAAGATCAAATTAAGGAGATATGAATAATGCCTTAACTTGATCTTCCCTTTTAAAAAACTAGTCCTATACCGACACTAATACTCCACCCGCGCTAATTATAATTTCAATCCATTCTCTAAGATATGTCTTGTATCTACCACCTGATAGAAACTCTACTAACCGCCAATGCATAAGTCAAAAATCCACCATAGAATAAGCTAATTGACATAATCTGAACAGTCACGAGTTTCGTAATATTACTAGAACCAAACAGTTTGCTCTAAGTCACAGGCAAATTATTGAGTACGCGGATATTCTTTAATATTTGTCTCATTATTATCAATAAAAAAGGGTGAATGTAGGTATATTTTATAACGATAATTTGACGGATAGCATATGATTGAGTATGATGGAGAAGTTGAAGATAAGGTCCGACCTTATCCTTTAACTAGCGCAGAAGGAGGAAAGAGAGCGTAAAATCGGAAAACAATTATAGCGCCTGAGCTGAGGAAATTGGACGAAGAAATCTTCAGCAGACGAGGTGGAGGTTTATCGAAAATTCGGCGGATGCCTCCCAATCGACATACCCGATTGTCATTTTTCATTTTGAAAGCATTCGAGTGATTGAATGTACAGAAAATGGAGAAGGTATAGTTAAAGCAAAGAATAAATTAGAGAAACTTTACGTATCGATTGACTACTTATCAGTCGGCTGAGTAAGTAGTGGTGAGATGCATGTAGTAGTATGCTTTTTTTCTTAGAAAAAGAAGCATTACTTTTACATTCACAAAAATTCGATAGGCTGAGGTCTGATTTGTCATTGCGTTAAATTGACGATATCGGAGGAAATAAATTTTATGTGTGGAATTGTAGGTTATATTGGTGAATCAGATGCAAAGGAAATCTTATTAAAAGGTTTAGAGAAATTAGAATATCGTGGCTATGACTCAGCAGGTATTGCAGTACGTAATGAAGCAGGCGTAACGGTTTTTAAAGAAAAAGGACGTATTGCTGACTTACGTGAGGCAGTGGACGAAGAAATTGCAGCGAAAATTGGGATTGGTCATACACGTTGGGCAACGCATGGTGTGCCAAATCGTTTAAATGCTCACCCTCATCAAAGTGCATCAGGACGATTTACACTTGTGCACAATGGAGTTATTGAAAACTATCATTTATTACAAAAAACATATTTAAAAGGCATTCCAATGAAATCTGATACAGATACAGAGGTAATTGTGCAATTAGTAGAGTTATTTGTGAAAGAAGGTCTTAGCACAGCAGACGCTTTCCGTAAAACTTTATCTCTATTACATGGCTCATATGCACTTGCACTTTTAGATGCAGAAGCGGCAGATACAATCTTTGTAGCGAAAAATAAATCACCACTTTTAGTCGGAGTTGGTGAAGGCTTCAATGTTGTTGCTTCGGATGCTATGGCTATGCTACAAGTTACAGATCAATATGTGGAGTTACATGACAAAGAGGTTGTTATTGTACACAAGGCTAGTGTGGAAATTACAAAATTAGATGGTTCTGTAGTAGAACGTGCACCATATACTGCGGAGCTTGATATGAGCGACATTGAAAAAGGTACTTATCCTCACTACATGCTAAAAGAAATGGATGAGCAGCCAACTGTTATTCGTAAAATTATTCAAGCTTACGAAGGTGAAAATGGCGAATTAACAATCGACGCGGAGATTTTAGAAGCATTAAGAGCAGCAGAGCGTTTATATATTATTGCGGCGGGCACAAGCTATCATGCAGGTCTCATCGGTAAACAATATTTCGAAAAAATGGCGGGTATCCCAGTAGAAGTTCATATTTCTAGTGAATTTGGCTACAATATGCCTCTATTATCTGAGAAACCATTGTTTATCTTTATTACACAATCAGGTGAAACAGCAGACAGCCGTCAAGTGCTTGTGAAAATTAAAGAGCTTGGCTATCCAACATTAACGATTACAAATGTACCTGGCTCCACACTATCACGTGAAGCAGATCATACATTGTTATTACATGCAGGTCCAGAAATTGCGGTAGCCTCAACAAAAGCGTATGTAGCACAAGTAGCTGTTCTTGCTTTAGCAGCCTATGTAACAGCTAGGGCAAACGGCAAAGGCTTAGAATTCGATTTAAAACAGGAGCTTGCAATTGCCGCAAACGGTATCCAAACAATTATCGATTCTAAAGATGTTTTAGAAGATATCGCAGAAGACTATTTAAAAATTGCACGCAACGCATTCTTCATAGGTCGTAACATCGATTTCTATGTAAGTCTCGAAGGTGCCCTAAAGCTAAAAGAAATTTCTTACATCCAGGCAGAAGGTTTCGCTGGTGGAGAACTTAAGCACGGAACAATTGCCTTAATCGAAGAAGGTACACCCGTATTCGCTCTTGTTACTCAGGAAGCTGTAGCGCTAAATATTCGTGGTAATGTGAAAGAAGTAGCTGCCCGTGGAGCATATCCATGCATTATCGCAATGGCTGGCGTTGATGAAGAAGGTGATCGCTTAGTAATTCCACATGTCCACGAATTACTAACACCACTTGTTTCTGTAGTGCCATTACAATTAATTAGCTACTATGCAGCACTACACCGCCGTTGCGATGTCGATAAACCACGTAACTTGGCTAAATCGGTGACTGTGGAGTAAGGTTGTTTGTCTTTTAATAATGTGTTTGTGTGTACACAACTTAATTGTACCCTACACAACTCAACTGTACCCTGTACAACTTAATTATACCCTGTACAACTCAATTGTACCCTAGTATATTTAAGTTAGTAGCTAATTTATGTAGGGCTGGTATATAAAATAAAATTAGTTGATTTTAGGCTTAAAAAGCTAGTGCCTTCCTCTATTGTATAAAGGAAGGCACTTTTAAATTATGGCTGTTTTTTAAAATTGTTACTGTTCAATCATAATGGCAGAGTTAATCTACAAATGTTTGTAGATTGACTCTTTTTTGTTTTGATGTTTAGTAAGTCGATTATACGAATATTGATTCCTGTGATTTTCCATTCAAATCTTAACAAGAATGCTTGTTGTATTAAACTGCCCCGTTAGCGCCAGAAAAGTGCTGATTACAATCTTAGGAAATATACACGATTTAAACGTTAAGCCATAATCGTGTAAATATTGGTGTATCAAGTGTTTACGCTTCATGTATAAAAAACTGTATAAATAATGTTTATAAGAAAAGCCGCGAAACGTTGTTTTAACAACATTGATGGCTTTTAAATGTGCGCCAAAACTTGCGTTTGGGAACGCTTTTTAGTTTATTGATGTATACATTATAAATCCTTGTTGCACTAAAGTACCACGTTAGTTAATTAATAATATATTTTTTCACTAAATAATAGTAACAAAAAAATTATGCAACGCGTGCAACAACACAACCGACCATAATGAACCTGTCTTTTTATAGACAAAACCAAAAAGTAAACCTATTGCAAAAACATATATATGGGTCCCAGCTATAAAGAAATCATAGAATCCATCATTGTAAATCCAAATTGGGTAGTGAATGACCAAAAATAGTAAAGCAGTTACAATATTTGCTTTCCAAAAAGCCATTTTTTTATTGATTTCTTGTAAAATTAATCCCCTGAAAACAATTTCTTCGGCTAACCCTGCCATAAGAAAACCATTAAGGTAATCATCAATGGATAATGAAAATTGAAATGATTGCTGATTAATGATATATGTTTCAAAAGCAAAATATAAGCCAACTAACAGTGAAAGAACTACTCCCCAAAATAAACCTTTTTTAACATTAACGTTTACTCTTAAGTAGTCAAATGGGTTAGTATGTAAATAATATTTTATGTATAACCAAGTTGGAACAATCCATACGAACCCCTTAACCAACGCCTCTAATAATGGGGAGATTATTTCACCGAATGAATAAATGTATTCAATTAACCATAATTCTTTAATTGTCCATACTAAATAAAATATGAGTAGAAACCCTATCATTGCTTTTACATCATTATTTTTCACTTTACTTTCAACCCTTAATTGCGATTCCATTTCTACCTCCATTAATGTAGTTATTTCTATTTTTGAATATTTACCAAGATTGCATTTGGGAACGTTATTTAGGTTTATTATGTATATCTTATAAATCACTTTTTCCGGTAATTGCTGAAACCTAAACTTAGGCATCTCGTTTACGGTAAAATACAATAGCTACTGTAATAAAAATCAGTGTCCATAACATTGAAACACCTGTCCCTTGCATTGGTGTAAGGACATTTATTTCATCAGAGGAAGGCGGCATATACATATAATATCCTGCCGTATCCGGAAAATAATTTTTAATACTGGGTAAAAAATCTTTCAATAATGGACTGACAATGAAATAATGACCAAGCAGTACCACTAAAGCAGGAGTGGTTCGTCTGAGTAGAACACCTATAGCTGCACTGAGAAGGGTGGTTAATGTTAGATAGCCGGTTGCACCTACTAAAGTTTTTATCATAGCGTCTATTTCAATCACTAATGCTGTGTCTTTCATCATAATAAAAGCATATAGTACACCTGATGCAGCAGTAATAAACGCCATAGGAATGGTTACAATTGCCAAAGCTAAATGCTTCGTGAATAGTTGAAACCCTCGCCAAGGGATCGTAGTTAAAGTAGTTCGAATCTGTCCACCCGTATACTCTGAACAAGTAGCTAAGATACCTAGAATAATGAACCCTGCTTGAAGATATCCCATAGAAGCAAGTCCTATTTTCAGTATACTTTGCGTTCCTGCTGCCCCTTGTAGACCAGCAGAAGTAAAAGCTGCTGCTAAAACTAAATTTAGAATGAATGTCCCCATAAGAGTGAGCCATACCAATGGTAATGTAACTAATTTTTCCAGTTCAGCTCCAAGGATTAGTGTTATCTTTCTACTAGAAGAGACACTCATGATGTAACGTCCCTCCTATGGAATACAATGGCTGCGACAATGAAAAGAACAGCTACCCAAGCAAACATGATTAAACCACCTTTGAATGGGGTGTGAAAACTGTCGCTCGTAAACATAAACATATCAACGCCAGCCTTATCTGGTAAGTAAAACGCTAATTTTGTAACCTTAGCAAGGAGGTAAGAGACTGTCACAACTGATGAATTTATTATGAGCACAGCAAGCGGGATAATGCCATTCTTAGTTAGAACCGTAATCCCAAATGCTAAAAGAGCAGTAAATATCCAGTAACAAACCGCGCCGATCAATCTAGATGCTTCAAATGCAGGGGCGTATTCACCAAGAATAAGATTTGTTGCTGACACAGTTGATAGAATAGCAACAACGGAAAGCAGTATGCTGATCACTGTCACTGCACTTGCTTTTGCCAGCAAAAAATGGAAACGGGATGAAACAACAGTTAAACTCGTTGTAATCTGATTCCCTCCACCAGATTCACTGCTCTCTGTCAAATACTCACTGCTGACAGCAAGCACACCAAGAATAATGACACCTTGTACACCAAGACCTAAACCAATATAGCCAACTTCCGATAGACGTGTGCTAACTCCAGCTATAATCTTCTCTTTTTGTGCTGTACTGTCCAAGGCAGCAATGACCGCTGGGGCAAATGCTCCAATAAGAAAGGCAAGCCAAATACCCGGCAGGGAGAACAATTTAGATAGTTCCGCGTTAAATGCTCTCATACAACATCACCTGCATTTTTAGATGTCAGGGCAAAAAAAGCTTCCTCCAGCGTGGAATGATTACCTATTACTTCTTTCAATGTTCCATTTGCAACGATTTTTCCATGATTAATAATCACCACATCATCAACAGTCTCTTCAAGCTCTCCCATTAGATGACTGGATAGTAACACCGTGTTTCCAGACTCAGTGCGTTCACGTAAAAATGTCCGAATCCAACGAATTCCTTCTGGGTCGAGCCCGTTTACAGGTTCATCTAAAACCAATATTTTTGGATCACCAAGTAGTGCAGCTGCCATTCCAAGTCTTCTTCCCATACCTAGGGAATAATTTCTAATTCTTTTACCAGCTACATTCGTAAGACCTACTATTTCCAGAACTTCCTCGACACGTGAGCGAGATAATCCTGAGGCACGAGCAATCCAACGCAGATGTGCTCGTCCTGTTCGCATACGATGAGCTCCAAATCCATCAAGTGCGGCACCTACTGTTACTAGAGGATTATGTAATTCTGCGAATGGCTTTCCATTAATTAGTGCACTCCCTGAGGTGGCACGATCTAATCCAAGCAGGATGCGAAGTGTAGAACTTTTACCTGCCCCATTCGGACCTAAAAAACCGGTTACTCTACCTGGTCTAGCTTTAAAACTGATACCTGATAAGATTTCTTGAGTTCCGCGATGTTTGACTAAGTTATTAATCGTAAGCAACCACAACACTCCCTTTCTGTTATGGTTCTAATTATAAAAAAGCAAAGTTAAATCTCGGTTATCTTGCTGTTTACTTCTGGGTTAACTTTAGGTTAACTCTACCAATAGCTACTCTTGTACCATTTTCATTTGATGTAAAGTCAGCTTTCAGCTTCATTTTTTTTAACATATAATTTGAAGCCGATAAACCAATTCCCGCCCCACCTTCGTAGGAAGAGTTACCCATACCTGGACCTCTGTCTGCAACAATGATCAGTTCTTTTTCTACATCAACCACAATGTTTGTATATTTTCCCTCTGCTGCATGGCGAAGAATATTCTGAAATAAATTATCCAGAACTCGTGTCATCCATTTAGGATCTGCTTCCCAATAAAAAGTCTTCTCTGTCGGTAAATCAACATCTAACTGAATTTCTTTTTCTTCAAATGCAGGATACCACTCAGCGACAGATGCTCTTACTAATCGTACAATATCTGTTGAAGTGGGATGAAAAGGATGTTTCCCTGATGTAAGTAATGTATAGGAAAGTAAATCATCCATTAGATCTCCGACTCTTGTAATTGTATGGTTCATCTCTGCTAATGAGTCTTGCTCTTCAAAACTCATTGATTTTTTATTTAATCTGGTGATATGTCCTCTCAAAATGGTAAGTGGCGTTCGTAAGTCGTGAGATAAATTCGCAATGAGTCGATGGCGTAATAATTCCTCTTCATATTCTCGCTTGCGACTGTATTCAAGCTGCTGAATCATCCAATTAAAAGAACTTCCTAACTGGTCTATTTCATCCATACGATCCGTTTGAACAGATATTGATTTAGGAAATGAATTATTATTAGCTGAAAATGACATGACTTCCTGTAAGCGGGTGAGACGTTTACGAAGTCTCAAGAAGAACAGCCAAGAACTTACAACAAATGCGACAATAATAAAACCAAACAAAAGTACGGTAAAGTAAAACAGATTTAACATATTCATTTCTTTTTCATTGCTATCAGGAACGAACGCAGTGAAGAAAATAAGCACAAGAAGAGGAAAAAAGATAAATAGAAAATGGACTTTTAGAAAACGGCGAAATAATGATCTATTCTGTTTCATAGTTTCACCCGATAGCCTATTCCCTTCAATGTTTCAATAATTTCTGGGGAATCTGGATGACGTTCCAACTTTTGACGCAATCGATGGATATGCACCAGTATTGTTTTATCACCAGTTATGTAAGTTTCGTTCCAAATCGCTTCATAAATTTGCTCTTTTGGTAACACTTGATTAGGGTGGCGTAAGAAATACATTAAAATTTGATGTTGTTTCCCTGTCAATATAATTTCTTCTCCTGTGTATTTGTCATATACCATTTGGACTTCTGGATCTACTTCAATATGATTTCCTAATGCAATTCGTTCGGAATGTATACCACCACTTCGACGGATTAATACTTCTAATCTTGCAACTAATTCATCCGTATGGAATGGTTTCGTTAAATAGTCATCAGCAAATTGTAAACCATCTACCTTATCATCTATTGATGTTCTGGCAGATAATAGCAATATCGGAACAGCAGGAGCTGCCTTTTTTAATCGTTTTCCCACAGTAAATCCGTCTAAACCGGGTAACATGATATCCAAGATAACTATTTCATGCTGATTTACTTCTTTTTCAGCTCCTTCGCCAGAAAGCAGCCACTGAACTGAAAATCCTCGCTGTTCCAATTCTCCTTTTACCCAACTGCCTATTTTCTCATTATCTTCAATATATAACACGCTTCTTTTCAAGTAACATTTCCCTCTCTAAATTTCAAATTTATCTTGCATCATTTACAGTAACAATTGGATGCTTTTTCTATTTTTTTCTGAAAATTAATCTTGCATTCTTCATAATCTTTATCATTTTTAAAAAGTAATGAATCTGTATTTATAATCCAAGTTAATGTTTCCATGTTCAACTTATATCTTTTTGTATCGCTCCAAAATTTTTTTCTCCCAATAGCCATTTTAGCATCAATAATTTTTTGTAACTTCATATCTAAAATTTCTACACTTTTCTTCATTCTAAGCCTAAAATCAGTCATAAATAATAATTCCCCTTTGCTTAATATTTTATTTGGGAATAAAGTGTATTCCCACCACTATTCTACCGAAAGTATGTAAGGTGGTAAAAAAAGTGAAGAAAAATAATTATATAGTTCTATACAAAATATAAGTATGTTCATTATAAGTAGACTCTAGCTAAACAAGCTTGAATGTAGTAATACTAAGGTTTAGGATGTTTACTTTAAGTTGTTCAATTGTTACTTAGAATAGAGTTTGATTATGGATGTTTTATCAAGATTTGTTGTAGCTTTTGAATAAAGTTTGATAAAAGATAAGTTGCAAACGCTGATTTTATACAGAAAGAAACCAACTGTTTTGAAACAAAGTTTGATCAAAATAGTTGGTTCTTTATTTATCTAGTTTGGTCTTTATAATAAAGATTGTTTATTTCGGTATGCGAATCTTCAATTAAAGCACTACACTATATTGAATAACAACATTCTTTTAGAAAACAGCCTTATAAAAAGTTTATACATACGAAAGCCTAATGAAAACCCTTAGGGATTTCATTAGGCTTTAGATTAACCTTTTAAGAACTTCTGAAGCCACACTTGTTAAATATCTGGTATTAATAGTGGAAAGAAGTCGATTGGTGGCGGTATTTTGTCAGTAAATAAATATACTTGGACAGAAGAAAAAATAGCAAAATTTTATGCGGAAGGAAGAGGTTCTGGGGAACTGAATCATTATCTACCGTGGATTAAAACAAATGAAATACCCAGTAATGGACGAGTACATAGTCCTCGTGGTTGGAAAACTAATAGAATTCATCATCTTTTATCTGATTTAGAACTTTCTTATTTTTTTACTTGGAGTGGAGTAAAAAGGTAATTGATATAAGAGAACAATTTCCACTAGAACGTAAAAAGACAATGAAAATTGCTTCTGAGAAAGGAATTAATCACCCATATGCCTTTGGGAAGTGGTATGACGTTATTTTATCATTTACTTTCGCAGAAAATTATTCGGGTAGATATGCTAGAGCTGTTAAACGTAGAACAACCTATTGTTATCCAATCGATTGATGAAAGCAAGTTGAAGAAGGTGAAATACGGATGATTTATATTAACCAAGTGCTTCAATCTGTAAAAGATTCAACAGGTATTCGAATTATAGAAATTGAAGAATCTTATGTATATATCGTTAATATCGACGCCAAAAAACATTTTTTGCCACATGGAGAAATTCCTTAACTGCAGGAGAAGCATTTGCAATAGAATGACAGGCAAGTGCTACTTCACGGCTGTTTTCAATATTTAGTTTGCTGATTTTTATGTTTTGCTGTGTCTTTAAATATAATTCTGGACCTATCGTAATTCCAAGTCCTTCCTGTACCATATTAGCAATGGTTGTACAGTCGTGTACTTCAAAAAGAATAGATGGTTTAATTTGCGCTTCTGCAAATAATTCCTCAACATGTGATTGGTACATCCCTGTTGGCATAATAAAGGATTCATCCATTAAATCATTCATTTCTACTGTTTCTTTAAAATGGAATTGATGATCAGGGTGATAAGCGACTACCATCTTGTCTTTAATCAAAGGAACTAAATCGAAATTTGGATTTGATTTTCCTTTTACTACAAATCCAATGTCAATAATGCCTGAACCCAACCATTCTGTAATTTCCTCATAGGTTCCTTCGTAAAATTTAAATTCTATTTTAGGATGTTTTTTCCGGAATTTCACAAGTAATTTAGGCAATAAGCAAGAAGAAGCACTTGCAAAAGTGCCGATACGAATAATACCTGTTTCCAAGCTTGTCATAAGTGCAATTTCTTGATTAATGACTTCCACTCTTTTCAATATTTCTCTAATATTCGGCAGAATTTTTTGCCCTATTTCTGTAAGTGTTATTCCTTTTTTTCTATCACGAATTAATAAAGAAACTCCCCATTCAGATTCTAAACTCGCAACTGCATGACTCACGGCTGATTGAGTCATATTTAATATTTCAGCAGTTTCTGTAAAGCTTCCTAGCTCGACTACTTTTGCAATGATTTCGTAGCGCACAATAGTCATGAGTAATTACTCATCTCCTTTATTAAAAACATCAATTTTACTTATATTAACATGGGACCTAAAATAAAAACAGCAGTTCAAATATAAGGAGATGTACAAATTGAAAAATAATATAAATCAACTAATCATCATACTTTTAGCTTTAGGAGCTTTTGTAACAGGAACAGCAGAGTTTGTTGTTTCTGGAATTTTAGAACTGATTTCTTTTGAATTAAATGTTTCAATTTCAATAGCTGGCCAGTTGATTACGATTTATTCTTTATACTATGCCATTGGAGCTTTGATTTTGGTCATACTAACGTCTAAATTGGACCGTAAAAAAGTGCTTTTATATGCTATCTCTATATTTATTCTAGGAAATCTAGTTGCATTTTTTAGCTATAATTTTGTCTTTCTTATGTTATCCAGAGTCATTATGGCGATGAGTGGAGGGTTATACATTGTTGTTGCCACCAATTATGCTGCGCAAATTGCAGTTCCAGAAAAAAGAGGTAGTGCTATGGCAACAGTCATTACTGGTTTCACTGTTTCATTAGTACTTGGAGTGCCTATCGGCACATTTTTAGCTGGACATTTTGATTGGCACTATATTTTCTTAATCATTGCGTTTAGCACAGTTTTTTTATTGATAGGACTATACAAATTATTACCATATATAGAAGGAAACCAACCGCTGCCATTTAAACAACAGTTGCAAATTATTAAAGATAAACGAGTCCTTACAGGTTTAATGACAACGATCTTTTGGATTTTAGGATATACTATGGTGTTTGCCTACATTGCTCCATTATTAAGTCATACTGCTGGCTTTTCTATTGAAATGACAAGTATCGCTTTATTTGTTTTAGGCACTTTTGCTTTTATTGGTTCACGCTTTGGAGGATATGCGGTAGACAGATGGGGACCTAATCGAACAATATCATTAAGTTTATGTGTTCATATCATCTCTTTATTTGTACTAGCATTTACACAGTATAGGGCAGTGGGTGTATTTGTCACACTAGCTTTTTGGGGAGTAGCAACTTGGACAACGACACCAGCAAAGCAGTTTTATCTGATTTCACTAAAACCACAATCCTCTGAAACAGTACTCAGTTTTAATACCGCCTTAATGAATGTGGGAATGATGCTGGGCTCTGCATTAGGAGGAATCATTATTCAATATACTAATATAGAAAATTTAAGCTGGATTGGTGGATTATTCGTTATACTCGCACTTATTTTTATCAGATGTTCTTTCTACCTAAATAAAAAAATTATGAAGCACCATCGACTTTAATGAATTAAAAAGTAATTTCTAAACTCAACTGCCTTGATATTCAGTTGGGTTTTTATTTTTTTAATACTCTTCGATATTTGGCATTTTATAAAAAGTCTTGTTGAAGGTTATGGAAGGGGGAAATCATCACCCACATTTGCAGTTGCGAAGGGAGAGGAAATGCATGTTAGAACGAACGTACCGAATGGCAAGTTCGCTGTGCATTTTAACGCCTTTTGTAAACGAGTATTGAAGAAGTTAACAAGGAACTTTCATTAGAGTATGACTAATGAGTATAGGATTTAATAAACATCTTAGTTATTCCATTAAAGGGCGCAATTGTGGAACAACATAGCTGAAAAATGATCAAACTTTTTTCAAAATGGAGTTTTTGATGTTGCTATTAGATAAGGTTTAAGGAATATTTTTTAATCAATCTTTATTCCAAAGCTACATGTGTTGTAGATTTGAAATAAAGATGTTCTGTTTATAAAATAGATGTACCGTTTAAAAGAATGTTATACCTGTTGTAAAAAAGTTGCACCGAAACACTCGAGATATTATTGCTTGGTATAGTCGATTGGCATTACGTGTATGTAAAGTAGAATGTGATTATCAATTTGAAATATAGGGTAAGGGGCACAACTTTATTATTCATTTTTGGAGTAGTAAAAATTGTATCTAATAATTTTTTAACAACTTGAAAGAGCTTTACTAGACACGAACTGTAGTAAGGCTCTTGTTATTTTACTTCAAAAGTAAACAACTTTATTATCTCTATACAAATACAGGAAATATCAGTTCATAGACTCTGCCGAAATTGTCTCACACCCGTTGAATATCGCAAACTTTTGGAAACAACTGTTCAAAGCTGTTCGCAATTGTGTTGTTTGATTCACACCGTTCTCGTACCAGATGTTTTTAACAACAAGTGTTCCGGTTTTTCTGTCCGCGATAATCTCGGCTCGTCCAATGAAGCTCTCTCCATATAATAGAGGTAACACATAATAGCCGAATTTTCGTTTGATTGCAGGCGTGTAAATCTCCCAGGTGTAATCAAAGCCAAACAATTCGTTGATAAGTTTTCTGTCCCATATGAAATTATCTAGCGGGGCAATAAGCTCGCAACGCAATTTCGGCTCCTTATTTTGCAGAACGGCTTCAATAAGTGGTAAATCCTCCGTGAGGCAGTACAGTATATCCTTTGTTTGCTCCACGGCAACAGCAACAATGCGAGCTTCGTGTAATAGCTGGTGAAAAACCTCTTTGCGGTGTGCTGCTTTCAGCCCCCATATATTCAACCATGCATCTGACGCACGATTCCATAAGAGACCAACCGAGCCGATTCGACGTAGTACCCGCCACTTATGATGCTCAAGCTCATCTTCCAGCGGCTCTGATGCACTCAGCAGATTAGGCTGTATGTACTTCTTGGCTATATCGTAATATTTACGCGTTCCTTTTTTGTGATGGATAATCAACTCACCCGTCGAATACATCTGTTCCAGCACTGATCGAGATGAATTGTTTCCACTGCTCCAGTGGATGGCCGATTGCCAAGAGAAATTTCCATCCAATTTTAAATCATCCGAACTTAGTGCACCGTGATTTTGGATATGAGCCCGTACTTGCGCTGTCAACGCTTCCATTTCGGGATAGCGTTCGGCATGTTGTCGGGCAGCCTGCCTGTACCGCTCAAAATACGGCCAGTCCTCGACAGGGATAATGGCCAGGTTCTTGTCGGGATAATCGACAAGGCTTCTATCTTCATACAGCAAATCGGCGAGCATTCCCTTAGTAAATCCTTTGATTCGCGACTGTAACACCAATTCGGCGTTTTTTCCGCAAACATCGATGGGGTCGTATTGAATACAGCCAACCTGCCGAGCAAAGTCCAATACGCCCTGCTTCCCGCTAAATTTATATTCGTCCAAAAGTCCGTGTTTCAACAACATAAATTGCCGTGCCTGGCGGTTTGTTAATTGAATCATGTGCACACCTACCTCTAGTTTAGTTTTCTTATTATATTTCAGAGGGGGATGGAGGGGAAAAGAAAGCGAAGGCGTGAAGGGAAAACCTAATATACTTTATCCTAATTTGTCATCTGTTACGGCTTGTAATACTTGCAATGTCCCTTTCACAGCCACTGCCCATTCCTTTAAAAAATCATCCACTTGTCGATACATCCAAACTTCTCCTCTATGATTTATTTTTATTTTATTATACAAAATATAAAGGAATAATACAAACGTGTGTTCTTGTTGGGAAGTGTGCACAAAAAACATCTATATCCGCTAAACTTGAGAATACAAACAAATAGGTTAGTGAGATGAGTGATTTGAGTAACGAAAAAATACCAAAAAACAAGGGATGGAAGCATTAAAAATCGTAGAGGGGTTGCTTGGAAGTTCGATAGTCGGGGTATATCTATTTGGTACTGTAGTAGAAAAACATAACAAATAAGATTAAAAACTTCTGAATGTTGGATTTGAAACGAGATGGTTAATTTATTACTTACCAGTCCTTTACTTTATTGATCTCATTAACTGGATCAACTATTTCTTGTTAGTTCAAATCCACTGACCACTTCACAAGTTCTTTAAAAACAATATTGTATACCTATTTCAGCCTAATTACCGATAGCATATTAAATGATTATCATTTATGTTTAATAGGTCGTAAAAGACACTATCAGGTATATCCTGCAAATATATGAAATGATAGGTGGAAACAATGAATTATCAAATTTTATTATATTACCATTACACGAAGATTGAAGATCCAGCTGCGTTTTCAGCAACGCACTTAGCAATGTGTAAAGAAATCGGTTTAAAAGGTCGTATTTTAGTAGCCAATGAGGGCATTAACGGTACAGTTTCAGGTACGATGGAGCAAACAGAGCAATACATGGCAAACATGCAAGCAGACCCATTATTTGAAGGCATTGTCTTCAAAATTGACGCGGCAAATGGGCATGCATTCAAAAAAATGCACGTACGCCCACGTCCTGAGTTAGTAAACTTAGGCTTAGAAGAAGACGTAAACCCACATGAATTAACTGGTCGCTACTTGTCACCAGAACAATTCTTTGCTGAAATGCAAGATGAAAATACAGTAGTATTAGATGTTCGTAACACGTATGAATACGATGTCGGTCATTTTCGTGGCGCGATTCGACCAGATGTACAAAACTTCCGCGATACACCGGAATGGGTACGTGCAAACCGTGAGCTATTCGAAGGAAAAAATGTTTTAACATACTGCACGGGCGGGATTCGTTGTGAGAAGTTTTCGGGCTGGATGAAACGTGAAGGCTTTGGCGATGTTGGTCAATTACACGGGGGTGTTGCAACATATGGAAAAGACCCTGTTGCGAAAGGCCAATTATGGGACGGTCAAATGTACGTATTTGATGAGCGTTTAACGGTGCCAATCAATCAAGTAGAGCATGTGATTATCGGTCGTGATCACTATGACGGCGAACCTTGTGAACGTTACATTAACTGTGCAAATCCTGAATGCAACAAGCAAATCATCGCATCTGAAGAAAATGAAGCAAAGCATTTAGGTGGCTGTACAATCGAATGTACAAAGCATGCGCGCAACCGCTACATCGTGCGTCACAATTTAACAGAAGTGCAAGTAGCCCAAACAATTGAGGCATTACAAGCATAAGCATGAAAAGCTGTCTAAGACTGTTGTGAGTTATAAGTAATACTGTCACAATTTATAATTATGTTTGTCATAAAATATAAGATATTGTGACAGTTAGAGGAAACCATTAATTCAGTACAATCGTTGCTGTATTAATGGTTTCGTTTCTATATTGGATATCCTTTAGGTAATAGTTACAGCTTTATTCTTTTGTTGTAACGCTTCATTTTTTTCAGCGAAGCGGTCATTGTGAGAAGAAACGCCCGCCATTTTTGATTCTGTAGGGTCAATGTATAATTTGGCGCTATTTACAGCGAGGACAGCATCGTTAAATGCGCCTGCAATCAGTCTTATTTTCCCTTCATTCGTTACAATATCGCCTGCACCAAAGATGCCTGGCATGCTTGTGCACATTTTTGGTGTAACGGAAATGCCCCATTCTTCAGAGGCTAAGCCCCAATCCATAATAGCTCCACCAAAGTGTCGGTCAAACCCGTGATTAACAAGCACCTCGTCTACTTCAATTTTTGTCGTATCATTTGTATCAACATGCTGTAATGTGACATGTTCGATTTTATTGCCATTACCATGTAAACGAGAAACCGTAAAAGGAACATAGGTTGTTGCGATAGACTTCATGCGTGTTACAGACGATTCAAAAGCACTAAAGTCATCTCGTCTATGAATGACATATACTTCTTTGGCGATAGGAGCCATTTCAATAGCCCAATCTACAGCTGAGTCGCCTCCACCAGAAATGAGTACACGTTTATCTTTAAACCTATTGATGTTCGTTACCGTATAGTGAAGGTTGTTTAGTTCATAACGGTCAGCGCCTTCAATCGTTAATTTCTGAATGCGTGTAATACCGCGTCCTGTAGCTAAAATAATCGTTTTTGTATAATGTTTCTCGCCTGTTTTAGCTGTTAAGACGAAAATGCCATCATCGCGTTTTTCCATGTCAACAACTTCTTGACCAAATACGATTGTTGGATTAAATGTCATAGCTTGCTTGATTAAGGAGTGAATAATATCTTCACAACGAGCTGGCTCAACGCCACCGACATCCCAAACTAATTTCTCAGGATAGGTGCGCATAAACCCACCTAATTCCTGTTTTACTTCGATAATTTTTGTTTTCATTTCACGCATGCCACTGTAAAAGGCTGCATACATGCCTGCTGGCCCACCACCGATTATAATTACATCATAAATCTCTTGTTCCATTTAAGGCACCAACTTTTCAACTAAATAATCAAGGAATAGTGGAGAGCCTATTAAACCTTCACCTACAACGTAATCTGCTGTTTTTAATGGGTAAACATTGCCTGCTTTCACAGCATCCATTGCTTGCCACAAAGGGCTATTCTCTAAATCCTTCATGGATTGTTCGCTACTATAATTTTGCATTTGACGTTGTTCGACAAAAATATGATCTGCGTCAAGTTCAGGGAAAACTTCTAAGGAAATAGGCGTGAACCACTCATTATTATCTTTCAACATAGTTGGAATATTTAATCCAAGTTGCGTGTATAGCATATCACTTCCAGGGCTACTCTTTTCAGTGCCTAGCACACGATATTGATTTTGTTCTACACGTAATACGAGAATTTTTTCGTCACCTATAGCATTCTGTAGTTTTTCTTTGGTTTCTTCGATTTTCTCTTTAAACTTCTTGAGAGCAAGTTCAGCTTCTTTCTCTTTATTGAACAGTTCACCAAGCACAGGAACATATTCATCTATTGCAACGCCTGCCTCAACAGCAACAGTAGGGGCAATTTTACTTAAAGCCTCGTATTTTTTAGCATCAATCGCTGCACCTTGAGCAATAATGACATCTGGTGCTGCTTCCAGGATAACTTCTAAATTATCCTCATATTGCACAGTCGGAATTATTTTAACATTATTGTCATTGAATAATTTAAAGCGATATTCAGGTTCAATTTCTTCAACGACTGTCACCATTTGAGGCGTTACACCGACTTCAATTAAATTTTCAGCATAGTTAGAACTAAGGACTAACATATTTTTAGGTTCATTAGGGATCGTGACATCACCGTAGGCATCTTTTACAACATGCGTTGTAGGCTCGCTTTTTTTTTCTTGATCCTTTGCCTCATTTCCGCTTTCTTTGTTAGTGCTTGAGCAAGCAACTAATGTTAAAGCAACTAACATAAAAAGTATATATTGCATCGTTTTTTTCATTGATTATAGCTCCTCACTATTTGATAATGATTATCACTATCAAATAATAACAGGTAATGAGAGTGCCTACTATAGCGTAAAGTGCCATAAAAATTGGATTATTGTGTTATAGGGCAATCGCTATCTATAATCGATTGTTCAATCTGTTGCATAATTTTCCTTTTGCCAAACACACTGCAATTGTTAATCCATAAACCCGTATCTACATAAAAAACACGCTTATTTTTCACAGCATCTAAATTTGCCCACTGCTCACTTTTTTGTAAAGTAGCTAAGCTAAAGTCAGCAGTATAATAATCCATTATGCGTTTTTCAATAAACAAATAAGTAGGATTGGCTGCCACTAATTGTTGTAAGGAACATATGTTGAAACTATTTTCATTTGCGCGCAATATTTCAGGCATTTGTAAGCCAAGCTCCTGATATAAAAGAATAGCCGAGTCACTAGAAGATTCACCAAGATAGCGATAACCCAATTCCTCTACACGTAAGTAAAGTACAGTAGCATCCTTTACAATCTGATGTTGTATTTTATTTTTTAGAACATCTACCTGTGCCGTAAGCTCGTGAATGATTTGTGTAGCCTCATTCTCTTTATAAAACAATTCACCAAAATAACGAATGAGTGAATTTAAATCATAAGGTAGTCCAGTTATAACGGGGGCGATCGTTTGGAAATGTTGTTTTGTCTCTTCCGTTAGGTCGACACTGATAATTAAATCGGGTTGTTGTTGTACAATTATGTCTTGTTGAATCACATATTGAGGCATTTCTAAAATGGTTGCACCAACTTCATGAAAAAGAATCTTTTGATACTTTGGAGTTAGGGAGCTAGTCACAGTAACACAATTAGGTACAACACCTAATGCAATCGCAATTTCTGCGTGTGCAGGTGAGAGAAAGCAAACACGATATTCACCAACGGTCTTTTTGAATTGCTTAGGTGGGCGACCAACGATGCGTTTAAACTGTCGACTAAAGTGTTGCACATCATCAAAGCCAACTTTTTTTGCGATATTTTGTGATAAATCATTTGTTGTTAATAGTATTTCTTGTGCGCGAAAAATACGATAACTAATTAAATAAGCTATCGGTGTTTTATCATATAACTCAATAAACTTTCTCGAATAATACCATGGGCTATATCCAGCGATAGCTGCTAGTTCATCTCTTGTCATCATTTGATAATATTTTTTTTGCATATAAATAACAGTATGTTCAATTTTTTGTTCAAGTGTGTATTCTTCTGTTGGCCTCTCTTGTTGTAATTCCTTCAACAAGCTGTATAAAATAAATTGTTGAATGGTGATATGTAGATGGTCTATGTTTTTAGCAAGCGATATGCGAATATCTGCAATGACCGTTTCAGGCACTCGTTGAATGTAGTAACCATCCATTGTTTCGATAGAAAAATTACAGGTCGATTTCATTTCTGTATCATACAGCACAAATCTAATTATATAGCCTGAAAAATCAAGTCGGTTTTTATTTGTAAGTTGGATAACGGCACCACTTTCAAGGGCAATTAAATGCCCAAATACAATATGCTCATTGTGCCCATTAATGGATAGAGTGGTTTGGCCATCCGTAATCAATAAGAGAGCAGCACTATCAAGGTGTATCGTTGCTTTTTGAAATAATGATTTGGCTAAATCTTTTATTTCTGTGCAATGTGCCAGCCAATTAGGATTAGAATCAAGCATTTATTTACTCCTTTAGTTTGTTGTGATAAAAGTATACTACGGAATGTCACAGCAAACGGAATAAAAACCACAAGTTCAAAATGAATAACATAAGGAAATAAATTTCGTCCTTGGCGTAATTGCCAAAGAGATAAGTTAAAAGGTTGCACATTTTAATTGAGATAAATTAAGAGGCTGTTACATAACTAGCTCATATCTAAGAAAAAGAGAAATCGATGTCATTCGATTTCTCTTTTTCCATGTTGTTGAAATACTAAAAAGTATAGCCCTTTTTCAAAACGAGGGGTTGATCTCCGTTCCGACTGAGTGCTTTCCTGGGGGCGTCCGATGAGCCGCTTCACTCGCGTTGCTCGCTCCAGGGTCTCATCTGTGACGCTGAATCCCCGAGGAGTCACTCAGTCTACACTCCAATCAACCTTTGCTCATCGTATTTTCTTCTGGCAATTCACACAAATATATTGTGATAAATTTGAAGTCTTAGCCATACTATATTGTGCAAAAATGGAGCTTTGATAACAATTTTCTATACGAAAGCAGAGGAGTACTTTATGTAAAGATTACAAAGTAGTTTTATACATAAAATGTAGGTTAACAGTTGTAGAATTGTACCAATATTTTATCCATTTAATGATGGTGAGTAACATGCTTTTACTTTACTTTTGGGGAAAAAAATATTTAAAGTTCTACACTATTGCTGATTGGAGTGCAAGGCTACTCGACTCCCGTGGGATAGCGAGACAGACGAGACCCTGCACGGAGCGTTAGCGCAGGAAGCGGCTCGTCGCTCGCCCACAGGAAAGCGAGTAGCCTGGAACGGAAATCACCTTCATTTGACTTAGTAGTGTTCACAAAGAATCCCTTGACCATGACCGTATATTTTTGGAGATTTGCTACCATTAATGCAAAGCCTGTTTCGTTTCGTTTTTGATGGCAGTTGTTAAAACGATGTATAGTTCCATAATATTCTAAAACAAACTATTGAAAATGATTATCATTTTCAATATAATGAAATACAATAAGCTTTAAAGGAGAAGGATAATGAATAAGTACATAAAAAATTCCGGATTAGTAATGTTGTTAATGAGTCTACTGCTAATAATGGCGGCTTGTGGCAGCAAAAATGATGATACATCTCAAGAACAAAAAGGTACAAATAATGACAAGGAATCTACAATGACTGAAACAACACGTATTGTAACAGATTCGATAGGGCGTGAAGTAGAAGTACCAATAGACCCACAACGTGTAATTGTGGATTGGGATTTAGGTCACGTATTAGCTGTAGGTGTTGTACCAGTTGCTTCAACAACAAAGGTCATTGGTTATGGTGAATTTTTAAAAGATTACTATCAAGGGCAGGACATTGTAGATCTTGGAAATGAGGATGCTGTATCTTTAGAAACAGCTACTAGTCTAAAACCAGATTTGATTATTACGTTTGCTGAAAAAAATGTTGAGCAATATGAAAAAATTGCACCGACTATTGTGTTCAGTACGGCTAGCTACGACAGTGTGGAGGCAGAAATTACAGCAATTGGTGAAATGTTAAATCACCAAGAGGATGCGAAGAAGTTTATAGCAGATTACACAACCCGTGCAAAGGTAGCTGAAGAAAAAATTAAAGCCGTAATCCCAGAAGGCATAACATTCTCACTCTTTACGTTAGCAGAGAAAGAAATTGCGGTGATTCCAAGTGGTAACTCAGGCGGTGAAGCGATGTATGATTTATTAAAACTTACACCACCAGCATCTATTCAAAAGCTAATTGAAGATAGCAACGGAGATTGGCAGAAGCAACGTATTTCATGGGAAATTATAGGTAACTATGTAGGTGATTATGTGGGTATTTTAGATTATGGTCAAGAATATGAAACGACTTTCACATGGGATAGTTTGGATGTCGTGAAAAATAACAAAGTGATTACATTCGATGGGAAGTACTTCTTCGCAGCAGATCCAATCTCTGTTATCAATCAAGCAGAACACATGGCAGATCAAATTATTGAATTGGTACAAAAACAATAAAGTGAAACTACAATCAGTGGGGTTTTCCAATTCTCCACTGATTGTTAATTTTCACTTATCAGGCTAATACGGCCAGTTGATCGCCCACCTATCCTTATCGTTTTCTCAAGTCTTGAGATGGGCATCTTGTACTTGCCTCGCTATTAATACAGATAAATTACTGTATGTTGATGTGGGATAAATAACGATCAAGGAGAAGATCAACCTTGATCGTTATTGTCATGTAGTAAGGAGGAAACAGTTATGAAATATGAGACTCACATGCTGTTATGGAAAACATCCATGTCAGGTTGATAACTCTATTCGTGTACTGTCTTACAAGCTCTCTTCCGATTTACAATAGAATTCGGAGTCGGAATATTGTACATTAAATTGCAGGAGAAGTCTCCATCATGATGACAAAACCTTATAATGAGGCCAGCACGTCCAATACTTGCGAAGGCTCCAGCCTCCGTTTATAGTCAGCTTCGACATAGGCTAGACGAATGATGTTCGCGCGATCAATGACATAAGTTGTTGGAAATGGAAGCTTCCAAGAGGAATCGCCATTATAATCGTCAAGCGAAATACCAAGGGACTGATAAACGTTGCGTATCGATTCGGAAAGCTCAAATACGATGTTGTATTGGGATGCAACTTCGTTACCAGTATCGCTTAAAACTGGAAAGGTGATACTGTTATTCGTTTGCATAGTAGTTGAGTAGTCGGGGGATTGCGGACTTATCGCAAGTATCCGAGCTCCTGACGCTTCAAATAGTCCTGATGCTTGCTGATAAGCGCGTAGAGTAATATTGCAAAACGGACACCAAACTCCGCGATAAAACAACAGGATAACAGGGCCGTGTGCTGTATAATCAAACAAGGTAACGTTTGTACCGTTCTGATCTTTCAGCGAAAAATCGGGAGCTTTTGTTCCAACCTTCAGGCCAGTAGTGAGACCTGATGCTTTCAATTGAAGGATCGATTGTTCAAACATTGTCACCGTTTCTGGAGTGAGCATCTGTTCCATCTGTGTAGTGGCGTTATCCAATTCAAGGTGTAAGGGTGAAAGAGGTGCATTTTTCATCAAGATCTCTCCATTTCGTCATATCATTTTAACTCTTCTCAATGATACGAGGTGGACGAAGTGAAAAGATGTAATTTAGTTTACAAGTTGCTATCTTTTGAGCAAATTTTGCGCTGACGCAAGAATGGTACGGCAAACGGCAACTGTACGGAATCCAGTACGGATTATACCAGTCTCCGAAAGTTCTTTTAGAGCCACGGATACGGCTTCTCTTGAAGCTCCTACCAAGTGAGCAATCTCCTGATGGGAAATGAGCATGTCGATTCGGCAGTAATCGTTACCTTCGTCCCAAACTCCGAACCGCTCTGAAAGTTCCACCAGAACATGAATGATTTTATCATGCAATTTTCCAATGGCTAGATTTTGAACGAGGCTGCTCATGTATGATAACCGTTCACTCATGGCTTTAATCATATTCATCATGAATCGTGGGCATCGAATGAGGTAGCTCTCGAAACGCTCTTTGTCCATTACACAAATGTCACTTTCTTCGATCGTTTCAATAAACAGTCCCCGTGTACCCAATGAAATATCACCTATCTCTCCAAAGATGTTCCCCTCGCTCAAGATATCCAAAGTGAACTGCTTCCCCTCATTATTTAGTTGATAGAGGCGCACTTTTCCCTCCTTCACAAAGTACAACTCTTCAGTGAACGTTTCAGGTGTTTGAATGAACGTATGCTTTGGAAAAGTTGTGATCGAAGTCAATTCGTCCATTTTGATCAAATCTTCAGTAGAGAGTGAACGCAGTAGGTTAAACTGGGACAAATATTGAATGCGATCCATCGATTGTTCCTCCCTTCCATACTCCTATATCTGAAATTAGCTTTTCGAGTGGAGTTTCACATCTCGCATCATATATATTCATAATACTATGAAAATAATATCTTATATAGGAACTCGTATTACAATACCGAAAATAGAGGATCAGCATGTGACATATTCACATACTGATCCTCTAAAGAAAGCGGTAATAGTGTATATAATGTTTCGTCCAAAACACGCCGTAATTGGCAAAAAACATAGTGCACTTTAAGGGTGCTTACGCTTTTCTTACATAGATAAATGTACGGTATCTTCGGACTTTTAGTTATTCCTCATTTGCTTGTCTAGGAATAGCATAGGCTCTTTCACTTTTTTGCTTAGTGTTATAGTTTGATCCTAAAACACCTAGGAGAATAATGATGGTACCGAAAATATGATAGGATTGAATCGTTTCGTTTAAGAAAAGGACGCCAGCAATAATCGTAATTAATGTAGCTAAATTATTAAAGACACTCATTTTTGACGCTTCAATTTGCGAAAGTGCATAATTGGAGAAAAAGGAAGTTCCTAAAGATGAAAGCGCTCCAAGATAAACAATAGCGATGATAAACGTTCCGCTTGAAAATGGTTCGATGAATTGATGCATCGTTTTCGTTATCATATGATTACCAATAGCTACAATGTTAAAAAAGGTGAAGCCAAAGAACGTCATCACGTAAGTTATCGTGAAAAATGAGTAATGTTGCACAAGTTTACGTGCTAAAACGGTATTGTAAGCACCAGTAAGGGCTGACAGTAACATAAGGACAATTCCTTTTATACTTTGTGAACCTGTATCTGCTCCATTCATAACAAAAATGAAAATGACACCTGAGACCGATAATAACACTGACACCTTTTGTAATGGTACTGTATGTTCTTTCAAATATATTGCTGCTAAAATCAGTGTGAAAATTGGTACAGTAGCTAGAATAATACCAGCCTCTGAAGAAGAGGCGTAGACTAGGCCGAACGTTTGAAATGTGAAAAACAAAGTAGGATAAACCAAAGCTAACGGAAGAATCCGCCATACGTCCTTCTTTGTCACATTTAAGCGAATCCTTTTCAAGACAATAATAGCAGTAGCGATGATAAAAGCTATAGAAAAGCGGTGTGCCAGTGTATCAAGCGGTGAAGAGGAAACAAGGCTCAGTTTTACGAACATAAATGAAAAGCCAATGATGAGTGCATACATGGTTGCAGAGAAATAAGCTTTTGATTTTTTAGACATTTTTGGAAGACTCCAATCCTTTTATCCCGCATAATCGGGCAGTAATACCCCCACCTCAAAAATTAGCTGTAGGCAAAGAAGTTAGGTGGGAGATAAGGAAAACTACCACGGATTAAAGTTTTACTTTATTAGATATATTAGCGAAACACTTTAAAGCGCTCTTCATTTGCCAAAAATTCTTTGTCACTTGGTACTGCTTCAATACTTCCAAATGGCATTTGTGCAGTTAATTTCCAATGATCCGGAATTCCCCATTCATCTTTCACATTTTGATCGATAAGTGGATTGTAGTGTTGTAGGGATGCACCTATTTTTTCTTGAGCTAATGCCATCCATACAGAATGCTGCGCAATTCCAGTTGCTTGTTCAGACCAAATAGGGAACTGATCTGCGTATAGAGAGAATTGATTTTGATACTGTTGAATGACGTCCTGGTCTTCAAAAAATAAAATGGACGCGAAGCCTGCACGGAAAGACTCTATTTTTTCTTCTGTTCGGGCAAAATTTTCTGCTGGAACAATTGAGCGTAACTTTTCTTCGACTAGGTCCCATAATTTATCATGATGTTCGTTAAATAAAATCACTGCTCGTGAAGTTTGTGAGTTAAAAGCAGTTGGACTATGCTTTATTGCCTCCATAATAGTGTCTTGAAGTATTTCTTTAGTCTGTTCTACATTTTTTCCTAGGGCGTAAATTGAACGCCTCTTTTCCATCAATTCAATATATCTGTTCTTCATATTTGTAAACTCCCTTTCTGATAATTTCTCACAACAATATCCAACCTAAGTTCCTTTCCTTCTTAATACGTTCATTGTAAAATTCAATGTATAATAGTTCAATACTATTTTTTCTATATAAACAATAGGTTTTGGCTATAGAAAAGGAGAAGTTGAAATGGAGATTAGACAATTAAATTACTTCCTTATGCTATGTAAAGAGTTACATTTTTCTGAAGCTGCTTTTAAATTGGGGATTTCTCAACCGACGTTAAGTCAGCAGATACGTGTTCTAGAAGGGGAAATTGGGGCACCTTTATTTGATCGAATTGGCAAAAAAACAGTGAAAACGGAAGCTGGTGAGTTACTTGAGCACTATGCTCTACAGGTTATTCAGGGTCTAGAAAATGCTAAAAAGGCTATCTCCGATCTGATAGATTTAAACATGGGGCATTTGCGTATCGCAATACTGCCTTCGGATCTTGATTATCGCTTAACCGAAATTTTAATTGATTTTCGCAAGGAATTCCCGAACACGAAAGTGCAAGTGTTTCCGACAATAGAAAGTTTATCAAAAGTGCTAGGCAATGAAGTTGATATTGGCATTGGTTTAAAGGTAGAAGCAGATCCTCATTTAGAGCGTATTCCATTCTATACGGAGAGGTACAGTCTATTTGTGAATGAAAATCATGACTTATCTCAGAGGAAGAGCATTAAACCTGAAGAGTTAATAGATATACCACTTGTCATGTATCCTCAAGGAAAATGTGGTCGTGACTTAATCGATAAATGGTGTGATAGACAAGGAATAACGATTAATAGTGTTATGGAAACAGGCTCGGCTACATCATTATTTCAACTCGTTCAAAAAGATATTGGTGCCACTATTCAACCTAGCCAACTTATCGAAAACTTCCAATCGCTAGGTATTCGATCAATACCAATTGAAAATGCACCAACTAGAGAACTTGATATCTTCTATCGTAACGACAAATATTTGAGTAAAGCAGCTGAAGGTTTCATGAAAAGAGTTATCGAACGATTTTAAAAGTAGAGCACTGATTTACTTTTATAATCAGAATATAGGGAATATAACTATGAAAAATTAAATTTAGTAGGTACAAATTTAATGCAGGAGATAGTGAATTTGATGTATGGGATTTGGAAAACATAGGGGCTTTTAATAACGCGAATTTGCAGGCAAGTAAGGAAAATTTGGCGAAATCTGTATATTTAACTATAGAAGGGATTGTATATAATAAATCTAAAATATATGATGAATTATTTAGTACTTCTATAGGTAAATTAGATGTTAATTTAGAAGTGAATCCTCAAGTTGAACTGAATTTTTTAAGAGCACTTGTATTTAAAGATAAATATAAAGAAGAATATAAGCTTAATTTCAGTTAAACTTTAGCGTACTTACATTAGTTATGGAGAGCCGAATCCAAGTAAGTGAATTTCACAGAAATAAAAATCGTCGTATTAATCATATAAGACTTTCATTTATTAAAGAACACGATAGGTTGTGTTCTTTTTTTGTTAAGTGAATTAAAGCAGTTGCATCTGACGTAACGGTAGATTTTATACTGAAGGAAAGGGAGATGAAAATATGTATTCAATAGGTCAATTTGCGAAGAAGACAGGGCTAACGGTACGAGCTTTACGATTTTATAGTGAAAAGGGTTTGCTAGAACCATGTTTTATTTCAGATTCGGGACATCGTTATTACAATGACGATAGTATTGAAACAATTCAAAAAATCGTAACACTTAAATATTTAGATTACTCATTGGAGGAGATTGAAGATCTTTTACGGAATGGGGAACAGCAGCTAATAGAATCATTAATGTTTCAAAAACTACAACTAGAGAAGAAGCGAAACCAAATTGATTGTGTTATTGCGAGCTTGGATCAGGCGATTGAAATAGGGAAACAAAGTGAAGTAATCGATACATCAATTTTTTTAACGGTGATTTTTAACTTATTAAAAGAGGATGAACAAAAGGACTATTGGCGAAGTATATTACCTGATGAGTTGGTAGAGCGCCTATATGACTTTTTCGGAATGAATATTATTGAATTAAATCAAAAATACATAGATTTAGCAAATCAGTTGAAGCGGGCATACATTCAACCGATTCAAGACGAATATTTGAAATCGTTAATCGAGCAGTTAATCTCACTAATTCCACAAGATATAGTAGAGGAGTTAGTAGAAGTATTAAAGGAATATGAGGATATTCAACTAAATGAATGGTTATTTCCTACACCCTTTACAAAGGAAGAGGAAGAGTGGTTTATTTCGCAGGCTGAAAGACTTGGGGTGTATGGAGGGGTGGATGATGAATAATTCTGTAAGAGGAATTTGGCAGCTTGTTAATAGTAATCGATTGTCGAAGAAACTCATGATAGGTACTCTTTTACTAAGTATTGTTGAAACACTTATCGGTTTGGCTGTTCCCTTAGTTACGATGAGAATGATCAATGATTTTTCAACGATTGGCTTTTCATTGCAGGCAATATTATTAGTAGGTGCATTTCTAATTTCCCAAGCTGTACTGAGTGGAGTAACGTTTTATATGATGCGTAAACTTGGGGAAAGAATTGTGGCTAATTTGCGCAATACGGTATGGGCACATGTTTTACGGTTAAGAATTCCTTACTTTGATGCACATGAATCTGGTGAAACAATGAGCAGAATTACGCAAGATTCCAATGTTATTAAGGAGCTTATTACAGATCATTTAATTAGTTTTATTTCTGGTTTATTTGCTATTGTTGGTGCAGTAATAATATTAATTATCATTGATTGGAAAATGACACTACTGATGCTAATTGCGGTTCCAGTAGCAATTTTATTGACATTGCCTCTTGGACAACGTATTCATAAAATCGCGAAAGAAAATCAAGACGAACTTGCTAGTTTTACTGGACATTTGGGACGTGTATTAACGAATATTCGACTCGTGAAAGCTTCGCAAACAGAAGATTTTGAGCAGCAAAATGGGGAAGAAAAAATTCATCATTTGTATCGATTTGGGTTGAAGGAAGCAAAAATATTAGCGGTTTTATCACCGATTATGACGTTCATTATCATGGTTGTGCTCATATTATTATTTGGGTATGGTGGCGCAAAAGTAGCAACAGGTGCGATTTCAGCAGGTGAACTTGTAGCGATTATGATTTACCTTGTGCAAATTATTATGCCATTTACGCAAATGGCAACATTTTTCACTGCACTTCAAAAAGCAATGGGGGCAACGGAACGATTACAAGAAATTCTGAACGAACCAATCGAAGGGCATGGGATGAATGTTATTTCTTCTCCCAATGAGTCGATTGTTTTTGAAGATGTTGCGTTTCAATACAATGATAACCCTATTTTAAAAGGTATTTCCTTTACGATTCCAGCAGGAAAAACAACCGCATTGGTTAGTGCCAGTGGGGGAGGAAAGACCACAATGTTTTCATTAATAGAACAATTTTATGATGTAACAGATGGTACTATTCGATTTGGAAACCGGCCTATTGAAAGTATCGATTTAAAGCAGTGGCGCAGTCTATTTGGCTATGTATCGCAAGAAGCACCACTCATGAATGGAACAATTCGAGATAATGTAGCTTATGGAAAAAATGACGTTTTAGAAGCAGATATTATAAGTGCATTAAAGAACGCTTATGCATGGCATTTTGTCCAACAATTTGAAAAAGGATTAGATACAGAAGTAGGGGAGGGAGGAATTAAATTATCAGGTGGGCAAAGGCAGCGGATAGCGATAGCACGTGCATTACTCCGAAATCCAGCGATATTATTATTAGATGAAGCAACATCTAACCTTGATAACGACTCAGAGAGAGAAGTACAAAAGGCATTCGAGCGTGTAATGAAAGAACGTACAACGGTTATTATTGCTCATCGCTTATCGACAATTACACACGCGGATCAAATTCTAATGTTTGAGGATGGTCTGATTACGGGCTCTGGAAAACATGAGGAGCTTCAAGAAAACCATACTTACTATAAACAGCTAATTAAATTAATGACGACAGAAGCTATATAATGAATGATTAGAAGTTTGAATAAAGTAGGAAAGTTGTTACCTAGTGAAACAATTTGAATTGCACTTACTGTAATATTCATTCAATTATAGAAAGAGTAGTAAAATAGCAATCAATATCAAAAAAAATTTTTTAGAATCCTCTAAAATTAGGTAGTGAGGTGAGCAAAATGTATAGCGAAGTAACTCAAGATGTAATTTGTTCTTTAGAAGAGTGTTTATTAGATGATTGGCAGTTAGATGATTATGCATCACATATTGGTTATTCAAAATTTCATTTATCACGTATTTTCAAACAAGAAACTGGATTGACAATAAGTGAATATATTCGAAAACGAAGACTGGCAACAGCAGCAATGTATTTATTATATTCAGATGAATCGATACTTCAAATTGCGTTTGAGTTACGTTATCAATCACAAGAAGCATTCACACGTTCTTTTAAAGAGCTATATAAAATGCCACCAGGCAAATATCGCAAAATCATGCGAACACTTCAAGGGACGGAGGAAAAAAATATGAATGATTTAACAACAATCAAAGGCTGGATTTTAAGTGGTTCACACCCAACTTTTTATGAAATGAAAGCCGATGGACAAGTATTTCATACGGGTATGAAATCAGGTTTACTGTCTTCGAAGACAGATGTAGGTGAAGGTCAATTCGGGACAATGATGCAAAGTTTTTCAGCAGAAAATTGGTTAGGAAAACGTATAAAAGTATCTTGTTTCTTAAAAACAGACAAAGTTGTAAAATGTGGAGTGTGGTGTCGAGTAGATAATAGTACAGGTGATGTGATTCAGTTTGATAATATGGATAATCGACCGATTCAGGGTACAACGGACTGGAACCTGCATTCGATTGTATTAGATGTACCAAAAGAAAGCGCTTCTATTCACTTCGGTGTTCTATTAACAGGAACAGGTAAAGTGTGGGCTGATGGATTTAAGTTTGAAGAAGTAGATTTATCTGTTACATCAACAAATATGCTTGGTCAAGAAAACTTGCCATTAGAGCCGATTAATTTAGGATTTGATGAAGGGTAATTATTTTTGACGAGGCTTGGTTGAATAGGGCTCATTTAATTGAAGAAACTTTTTTATAAAAATCTAAAACTTAGTTGAAAAGATTAATGTTTATAAAAGAGATATACTGTTATAAATAAAGTTGCACCGTTTTACCCCTTTAGATATGATTTTCTAAAGGGGTGTTTTTATGTCTAAAACAGGAAGAATATCTGAGGATACGAGAACCAAATTGATGCAGGATTTGCAAAGAATTGAGAAGGATGAGTATCAGTTACGAGAAGGTGAGCAGCATCAAGATTTCTTACCTTTGTTACTTCAATATATCGGTGATCCTCAGCCAGAATTACGAGATAACCTGATTTATCCGATGTTTTATATGTGGATTAAAGAAGAGAACAGATTCAATGAAGAGGAGTTGCGTAGCCTTTTAACTGTTTTGACTGATGAGAACCATTTGTTCTTTAATATTGGCAGCGAGGATGATCAGTCAGTTTTTACAAGGACGTTTTCTGCATTGCCTATCGCTTTGATTGTGCAACGCCACAGGCAGAATCCATTTTTAAATCAAGAAGAAATTGAGCAATTAATGCATACAATGCTCCGTTATTATAAAGAAGAGAAGGATCTGCGGGGTTACCTTTCTGTAGGAGGCTGGGCTCACAGTGCGTCTCACGGTGCAGATGTTTTTGTCGAGCTGGTACAATGTGATGCGAGTAGCGTCGCAATGCTGAGGGAGGTTCTTGTCGCTATTTCTAGCAAGCTCCATAATGGAAGACACATTTTTAGTGATGAGGATGATGAGCGGTTGGTCAACATCGTGGATACGATGATTGACAAAGAGTTACTCCCACATCAAGAAATCGCTGATTGGATTAGTGACTTAGCGCAATGCTGCAATTTGCCGAAAAGTCGCAGTCAGGTGATTGCTCGTGTGAACAGTAAGAATTTTTTACGTAGCCTCTATTTCAGAAGGGGACGAGATAGCCAAGGGAATGAGTTTAATACTGTCATGCTTGGTACTGAGGCAAAATTGAACAGGTTTTCTATCAGTTAAAGGATAGATGGGCTGTCCCAAAAACTATGGAAAATCAGCTGAGGTTTGCTCGACATGTTTCTCTATTAAAGAGTGCTTTAATGAATAGAATGATTCTATAAAATATAGTACGAGCGTGTTTTGATTAATCTTTTTAAAACAAGCTCTTTCTTTCTTTTTGTTTGTTTATCAAAGCCAGTAGTATTGAAATACTATGTTGAAATCCAGGTTAAAAAAATTCCGTTTTATGGAATTATACCTTTTAAACATGGATACATATATTAAAATTTAACTGTACTTTTTTCCATCTAAACTGAACAAGAGAGGTATTTGAGATTTATGGGAGAAGCTTGTAAATGTTTTTTTAGGAATTGGATTTAGGTATATGGACTTGAGCTCGATTTTAGAATGGTATGAGGAAGAAGAAGGTCGGCAATACATTAGAGAGTTTATTAATGACAAGGAAACGTCTTTTGAATGCTACAATGGTCTATATGTTTGTCATAAGTGTTGTTACCTATTAAATAAAGTATATTTACATATGAAGTCAGGAACCGAATCTTACAAGAACACTCGTATTTGTCCTCGATGTAGTACTCGAATGCCAAAAAAGCCTTTAGTCAATATTAATCAAAGTGAAGTCCTAGATTGTCCAGATTGTGGGCAAGAAAAGCTAAAGGTGAGTTTTTATATGGATTGGGACTAGAAAGTTGGTTCTTAAAATTTCCTTATTAAATTAAATGAGGCTTTAGCAAAATGACTGTGGGGTTATTTTAAAATTACGGTGTTTTTCAATATTCTACAATAGGAAGCAATGGTAGCACACCACTATTAGTAAATGATCAAATCTTTTTATAAAAGTCTCATACTTAGCAAAATGAAAACCCCCATTTGGAGGTTTTGTAGATTATTCAATATCATGATTTTAAACATTCTTAACATCCCTATCAACGTCTTTGTCCTTTAATCTTCTGAACTTAGCTACGAATAGCAATATTATTGGTAAAAAAATAGAGAACATAGCTATAAAAAGTGGCCAAGTCTGCTGATTGTATTTATCGGAATGAATGATATTTGCATGAACAATTTGAGAAAGAGCTATAGCAAGCATTCCAAGTGGTAGAATTAAAGGTCTATGATCCTTTAGTTTAAGTATTTGACTTATACCGATTAAAGAAGCATAAAAATACATAAAGGCTCTTACAAATATTGTGACCATCCACATAAAAGCCATTATAATCTCAATACGTTGTAAAAAGTTTCCGACAGAAATTTTTTGAGCTAATGTATAACTCGGAAATGTTCTTAAAGATGTATTGGTTACACCTAATACTAAAATCGATAACGCAATAAAAGCTGTTATAATAAAGCCGCCGACTATTGTACCCATGTAAAAGCCTTTTTTGCCAGATTGAAGGTTATTAATATTAGAAGGAAAAATCATTAATAATACAATCAATGGAAACGAAAACAAACCCATGAAATGTAAAACACTATATATTAGTGGCGGAATGGATACTTCAAAAACTGGCTGTATATTTTTAATATCAATTTGTGGTGAAACGAAGAACAAAAAAATTATAAATATGAACAAAAAAATTGGAAATAATATTTCTAATGTGCGTGCAAAAACTTCTATACCCTGATATGCAGCAAATAGAATAATAAAGTTGAAAAGTATGGCAAATACTACTGGCGGTGTTTCAGGCATTACTTCTGTTTGTAAGAAATTACCGATGAAATATAATAACTCCCCTGAAGATAAAAGTGTTAACACTACAAAACAGAGGGAAATAAATTTTCCGACAAAGCTTCCTAAAAACTTTTCAGATACTTCAACAAGAGAAAGGTTCGCCATTTTATTTGATAAAATGATATATAGCTTTATTAAAAGTAAGCTTAAAAGAGTCCCTATAGTTGCTACAATCCAAGCATCTTGCTGTACTTCTGAAGCTATACTTGCTGGTATAATTAATATTCCTGTTCCAACCGTATAAAGAATAACAATTATTGTGAATTGACGGGAGCTTATCAATTGTTTTTCCATAATAAATGCCTCTTATAAGTTATTTTTATTTAACAATGTTTCTTTTAGAATGTCGCTGACTGGTTGAAAAATATACATAATTGCGTCTAACGGACTGGCAATTAAGACATTTAAACTTATAGCAATGTTTAAGGCTGTTCCCATGACTAATAAAATAGAGAATGCCCAAGTTAACTTTTTACTGCCTATTTTTAATTTAGGAAGTTCAATTAAAATTATGGCAACAGAAATTATGAAAATGCCTAAAGTGATAAACATAATCAATTTTTACTCCTTTAATTTTGAGTTTTGCATAGTCCCTAAACCCTGTGTATTGACATTAACCCTAACATTTACTTCTACCTCAGGATAAATGGTTTGCCAGTCGCCTTTAATCTTTTTCCATTCCGTAGGGTCAGCACGATGAATAGCCTCCCCAAAACCAAGTACATCTGCTTGATAATTTTTTTGAAGAATTTTTAGCAATTGATTAATATTTTTCTTTATGTGTTCAGCAGTTTGTTTATTAATCCAATCCATCGTTTCCATTTCTGTTAGATCCATATCACAATTTACCTCGGCAACATTTTGAACAACATTAATGCTAATATTAATTGTAGGCTTGCCGTCCCTAATTACTCCTGTTGTTTTAGTTTTAGATTGAGTAATCTCGGTCGATAATTCTCCTTTCGAAGGACAACCAATAATTTCAATCGTTGATTTAATTTTATTATTTAAGTAATTTAAACTCTTACTTTCATATTCATCAAGATAACCTAATAATTTATCCTCTTTAAAAATAGCAAGTCCCGTAAACTTCAGTTTTACTGGCGTTTCAATTCTTTCTACATTTGTTTGGTCAATCCCTAAGCTTTTATCCCCTAGAACTTCAATTGCCGATAGAACAAAATACTGGTTGTTTACCCCTAAATCTGTGACTAAATCTTCAATATCAACTACTAAAGTGGAACCCCATGCATCTTGCATACTTTTTAAGGAGTTTAACATTTTATTAGCAGGAATTTTTTCTATTGGTGTTAATACATTTAAAACATCTTTTGCAGTTGCTTTCTGAGATACTATAACCGTAAAATCATTTCGTATCTCTTGATCTCTTGCTAAAAAATCAATGGTATCTCGTAAACCGTTTTCTGCCAGTTCTTCTCCAATAACTACTAATTGTAAATGTGCAAAGTATAGTTTTCTAGGGGACAAAGCTAATATTTTTCTAACAGCTTCAAATACAGTTTTTCCTTTAGCATGATAGGTGACAACTGGAGCATGTCCACTTGCAGATTGTTTTGAAGAAACTTGACTAGGATCAATTACTTGTGCAGAAATAGCATATTCGTCATCAATTAAATCAATACCAAGTGCTGCAACAAGTGCTAATTCATTTAATTCACGTTTACTCCAACAACCACTTAGAATCAAAATTAGAATGATCAATGACATAATGATTATGTTCTTCTTCATAAGGTAACCTCATTTAACAGTTAGTTATTACCGATTTTTGCGCCCTCTAACGTTATTAATCTGACTAATCAATCGTGGACGTGTAAGTAAGAAGCCACGCGGAAAAATAATTAAAGCATCTTTTTGATCTTTTGGTATTAATGGTGCAAATGGGCTCATATATGGAACACCAAAGGAACGCAAACTACATAAATGGATAATCAAAAGCATAAGTCCTACAAATACGCCAAATAGTCCAAACATAGCCGCTAACACCATTAATGGGAAACGTAAAATACGGATAGAATTGGATAGACCATAGGCTGGGAAAAGAAAACTACATATGGCTGTCAAAGCAACAATAATGACCATTGCAGCAGAAACAATTCCTGCCTCTACAGCTGCTTGACCAATAATGAGCGTTCCTACTATAGAAATCGCGGGTCCAATCATTCTTGGCATTCTTAAACCCGCCTCCCTTAAAACTTCAAACGCAATTTCCATTATTAAGGCCTCTATAAAAGCGGGAAATGGAACACCTTCTCGTTGTGCATATATACTGATAAGTAAAGGGGTTGGAATCATTTCCTGATGAAAAGTCGTTAGAGAAATATAAAGAGATGGAGCAACTAATGCAAGGCTAATGCCTAAAAATCTTATAAGACGGATAAATGAACTGACAAATGCGTTCTGATAATAATCTTCTGCCGATTGTAAAAAAGAATTGAATAATGCAGGTACAATTAAAACAAATGGTGTTCCATCTACTATAATAGCAATCTTTCCTTCTAGTAATTCTCCTGCTATAACATCTGGACGTTCTGAATTATATACAGTAGGAAATAAAGTAAACTTTGAATCTTGAATTAATTGTTCGATGTATCCACTTTCTAAAATACCGTCTATATCAATTCGATCTAGTCGTTTAAGTACTTCCTGTACTATTTTTTCATTAGCTATACCATTTATATACATAACAGCTATTTCTGTTTGAGTAACTTCACCAATAACTCTTGATTTTATCCAAAGATTAGGACTTTTTATTTTGCGTCGTATTAAAGCTGTATTGGTTCGTAATGTCTCTGTAAATGACTCTCTAGGACCTCTTATAACAGCTTCTGTTGCTGGTTCTGTTATAGCTCTATCTTTGGAGCTTCTCGTACTTGTGGAAATGCCTATAGCAAGTCCATCTAATAGTAAAATGGTTTCTCCGCCCAAAATAGCGTTAAACAATGAGGGGAAATCGGATACATTTTTTATACTCCCCACAGTTAAGCAATATGTTTTTAATCGATCCCCAATTTCTTGCAAAGTAGTTTCAGATGTCACCTCAAAGTCAGAAATAATAGATTCTAATATAAAGTCTGTAATCGAGATATTATCAGCTAGGCCATCCGTATAAATAATAGCTATGGGTACCTCTATTGGTTTACCAATAAAAAATTCACGGATAATAATATCATTACTATTACCTAGTGAGCTTTTAATCGTTTTAATATTTTTTAGGAGAGATGTAGAAAGAGACGTAATCGTTTTAGGATTATCATTTTCTAAATTACTCACTACAGTGTCCTCCTTTACTTTTCTATTTAATAGAATATGCAATAGATAGAGAATTTATACTAGGTTTATCGAAGAGAAGAAGAATTTAATAGAATTATGCATTTTTTTGATAGATATAAAAAACAGACAACAAAATTTCGTTGACTGTGAAAAGAGGTATAGCCCAAGAATGCTGTAAAACGACCATTCTTGGGCTATTTATATTGGTGTATTTACTCTTAAAAGGACTTCCTAGACAGCCTCTTTGACTTTATACACTGATGTAAGAGCTATTGGAATCATCTCTATCATCTCTAATTTTTACCAGTTAGAAACTCGATCATCAGGAGCTACATACATGCCATCTTTAGATTCAAATTTTTTCAATAAACTTTAAAGCTAGATTTAAAAGATAAGATGATGACATGAATAGTTTGTCATCGTCTTATTTAGATTTATTATGCGTTTCATATTAAAAATGAGAATCTACTAACATAGCTGCGGTTAGTAATAGAAATTAATATTGTGAGATTTATTTGCATCACCTTTATATTAAGTATATCTACATAACTTTAAAATCCAAAACAAAATAGTAAACATTTACACATTAAGTATAAAATAGATGGGTTTTATATGGTATAATCTCAAATGTTGCTTTAGCAAATATGAAAAAGGGAGAGAAAAGATATGATGAAAAAGATAATGAAACGTACGAGTGCTGCGTTGCTTGGCACTTCATTGATGCTGACTGCGCTTATGCCAGCAGTACATGCAGAGGAGCAGTCACCACCCCTAGTACCATCGATTAGTGATTGGGCTATTGAAACATTAAACGAGGGTGAAAAATACGGGATTTATCCAACTGATTGGTATTATAAGGGCTTCCTTCAAGAAATCTCGGTGGAGAAGGTAAATGAACTGCTGGCATTAACAGAAAAGAAAATTGCCTCTCTGGGCTTAGCGGAAAATAAACAGTATAAGCCAGTGAGTGTGAAGAACGATAACACACGCGGTGATATTGTGAATCGCTTGTATAATATCGTGGCACGTTATGATTTACCTGTTGGCACTGATGCTGTTCAATTTATGAAAGAGCATAACATACTACAAGGTTCTAAAAATGGACTGCAGTTAGAGAAAAAGGCCACGACGCAACAGGCTGTTCTATTTGCTGTTCGATTTATAAAAAATACATATGAACTTGCTGAGCAAGGGGCGAAGGGAGTAGCCTGGATAGTGGAGGATGAGGATACGCTTGTGTATTTACTGGGCTCCATTCATCTAGGTACACCAGATTTATATCCATTCAATAAAAAACTAGTGACAGCGTTTGATGAAGCGGATGCGCTATTAGTAGAGGCAAATATTCTGGATACAAAAGGGCTTGAATACTATTCAGAAAAGGCCATGTATACAGATGGCTTAACATTAAAAGATGCTATTGCGCCAGAAACTTATGCAAAGCTAGAGAAAGTTGCAGCACTTTATGATCTCCCTATGGAAGAACTGACATTGCAAAAGCCTTGGATGCTTTCAAACACGTTATCATTGCTGGCAATGGATGATTCCTTTGGTATGACGCCACAAGAAATGGCGATGCATGGTATTGATATATACTTTTTATTGAATGCGCAGCTGAAGCAAAAGCCAGTGATTGAATTAGAAGGTACTAAAGCACAGGTTGATATGTTTGACGCATTATCGCCAGAAGCACAGGAACAATCTTTAGTTGCTGTGTTGGATAGCATACTCACGCCATCTGAAGAAAATCAATCCGAAATGCTTCAAGAGTGGTTTACAAGCTGGAAGCAAGGGGACGTTGAAGCCTTCGCGAAAAGCTTCCAAGCGATGGAAGGAGAATCATCAGAATACAATGAAATGCTATTTGGTTTACGTGATGAACAAATGGCAAAGAAAATCATGAATGTACTTAAAGAGAAAAAAGGTACATACTTTGTTGTTGTTGGTTCAGGTCACTTCTTAATTGAGAAAAGCGTTCGTTATCATCTGGAGAAAAATGGGTACGAAGTGAAGCCGTTTTATCAATAATAAAACCTTTACCAGTGAATTCCTCCCTCTATAAATGTTGATATATCAATGGTTCACGCCACTTTTACGTGTCAAAAAAATTTTTTTCGACACATCCATCTATCGTTATTTTGTATTTCTTTCTTTTTCTTACAAACTATCCGTATGCTTCGCTAAAAGAAAGACCATTAATTGGTAATAATCTTCCTGATTTTATGCGTTATAGCGATGCACTGTTGGATCTCTGCGTTGCTTATGATGACGGACCCTCCCATATCTCTAGGCGTCTGTTTGCGCGTACATTCCTTCGTTCGGTCTAGTCATAAGGCAGAGGCTGGCGATGCTCCCTTAGGGACTCATTTCAGTTGTTTGAATGGTCGGATGGTGAAAATAGTGCCGGCTTCTCCATGTCATCCTCTTGATTTTGACTTCTGATGGCGGCGCTTAGGCAGTCATCTGAAGATGGGCGAAATCCTTCATCATTTGATGTTCATCAAACATCGTTTTCTTTTTGCACAAGGCATGTAAAATCTTTACTAACTTGCCACATAGCACAACGATCGATTGCTTTTTACGCAGTGGATTGTTGGCACGTGTGGTGTAGTATTCGTGTAACGCTCGAAAAGCTGGGTTATGTTTGATTAACGGCATCATTACGCGGAACAGGAGCGCACGTAATTGACGACGACCTCGCTTGGAGATGCGCTTTTGTCCTTTTTGCTGACCAGAGGAGTTTTCACGCAATGTGAGTCCCGCTAATTTGATTAATTGGCGTGGATGCGCATATTGTGTGAGTGAACCGACCTCTGAAAGTAAATCGACTATCGTGATATCACCAATTCCAGGAACAGATGCTAAATAGTCATAATCCGTCATTTGTTTGGCTAGCTCAATGAGCTGTGCCGTTAATTTTTCAAGTTGTGTCTGCATCAATTGGATTTGAGAGAGGAGTGTGGCAATTTCAAAACGTGCCATCACAAGACCTTCTGTCACTCCAATGGAGCTTTCTGCTACCTCGCCCAATTGCTTTGCCTTTGGTAGTTGGGGACTTTTCATTCCCTCTACTTGGCGATAAAGGAAGAGCAGTTCTTCCGGTGTTTTTCCATTGATATCCGATGGTAGAGGTGTTTTTTCAAGCACCGCATAGGCCATCTTCCCAAAACTTTTAAATACTTGAGTAAATTCAGGAAAAAAGCAATCGAGCCAACGAATGATCCGATTTTGAAGCGCATTTAAGTCTTCTTGTATTTTGGCACGCAATGTCGCGCCGTTGCGAAGTTCTGCTTCTACACCCGCTAAAATACGTGGATAGCTGAAGCGTCCATCGCGCATTAGACGAGCAATCACTAGTGCATCCTTTTGGTCATTTTTCGTTTGCAGGTTATCATCGAGTTCCTTCGAGCGATTGACGTGCATCGGATTCACCATCACAAAAGGAATGCCGTAGTTTGTTAAAAACGCAGCTAAGTTCATCCAGTAGTGACCTGTTGGCTCGAAACCAACGAGGATTTCCTGTTTATCATGTATCGCCTTTAACGCAAGTAATCGTTCATAAAAAGCTTCAAATCCCATGTGTGATTGAGCAATCGGAAATGATTTTTGAAGCACACGACCACGATCATCGATGGCACATGCAAAATGTTTATACTTCGCGATGTCAATACCGATGACAAGCGTATTTTCAGAAACTTGATTAATTTTTTCATTCGTATTAAAATTCATTGTTATAGAGTCCTCTCTGTAGATGTGCGAGTCAATTGTCTGTTGATACTCAAGCATCATACAAGAGGGCTTTTTTTATTTCAAGTCCCCGAAAACGTTTCTAACAGGAATGCTCCCTTAAAGAACTTTAGAGCTTAGGGAAAATGTATATTTTAAGTTGTACTTTAATTTAATTATTTGAGTAAAAAGCCTTTAAGGGATATATTTCCTTAAAGGCTTTTTAGATAAGGAAGTATAAGTTTCGTGATGTTTAGGTATTCACATCAGCTGCTAGTTGCTTCAACAGCATTTTCAAATGTAGGCCTTCTCCAGCACTTGTCGTGGCTAAAAGGGCAAATGCGCTTTACTTAGTAAAAGTTAGTGTACATATAAACATAAGAAAAATACAAACTAATTTTATGTCAAAATTTAAGGAGGTTACCATGGCTAATTCAAGATACTCGAAACCAGATGATAGATCCAATAACGTTGAACGAATTCGTGATATCGTTAAAAATACTGAAGAAAAACTTCATGAAGCAGAAATTAGTTTGGAATTTGCAGACCCTATGCAAAGTGAAATGATTAAAGAAAAAAATAAACGACGTCAAAAGTCAATTGAAGGATTAAAAGAAGAAATGAAAGATGAAATGGCAGCACGTAAAAAAGGAGAGGTGTAGAGTAGGAAACTTAGGAACTAACTTTTCTCCATCTTTCTAATGGTAAAAAGGTACTTCCATACAAAAGCAGATGGTTTAGAAGTTCTATAACGAGCCTCTCCATTGCCATCTGCTTATTACATATCACAGGTGATTTAAAGCTGGTACCATAAAAGGAAGGGAATAAATATATGAAGATAAGATTAGCTAAATTAGATGACTTACAGCAATTGTTGTATATTTTGAATACCACTACTTTGGATTTGCAACAAAAAGGGATACATCAATGGGATTACCCCTGGGATAACAATAAAATCAAATAGAGAATAATTTCTCTTACGTTTTAAGGCTCTTCACCAAAACATGTGCTTGACTAAGAGCCGTATTCAATCCATTCTGCATTGCACTCTAGTAAAATCGTTTCTTTATAGTGTTGCGGGTTACGCGTGAAAAAGTGACGACGTTGTAGGGCTTTAATGAGGTTATTTTTCCCTTCAACTGCCGCATTGGTGAAACGTAATTGATGGTAATTACAGATTTCATCTTGCCAATTACGCATGGTTTGTAAACAGTCTTGCACTTTAGGGTGCAGAATTTCTCGACCTTGCGAAAGCCATTGTTGAAAGCCTTTTTTTGCTTGTTTATACGATGAACTACAATCGTACCAGTCGATAAAAGCCTCTTTCCAATCGTAAACTTGTCGTAAAACAGTGTCATATTGTAAAAGTCGTTTTAAAATCATACGTTCTTCTATTGATAGCTGGTCATTTCGTTTTCCTAAAATACGAAAATATTGTTTTAAATCCTTTTTCGCAAAGGCATTCAGCCTCTTTTGAACAGACTTTCGGACAGCTTGGAGTGCTTCTGTCACGTATCGATTCACATGATACCGATCGGCAATACGGATTGCTGCTGGAAACATCTTTTTAGCGAATGTATGATAAGCCTTTGCTAAATCCATTACGATGGCAATCGGTTTTAATGCGCAAAGGGTCACCTGTTCACTGAAATATGCCTCTAATTCAAGGATGGTGCGTCCTGGAATAATATCTAAAAATGCGCCATTTCGTAAGTCATGCAAACCAGTATTGTAGGTATGCCCCTTGCGAATGGCGAAATCATCCAGTCCAAGCACGAGATTTTGACAATAAGATGCCTTGTGCTGACAGGCTTGTTGAACACGTGATGCTTCTTTCTTTTTCCAAGCTTTCACGATACGAGCTACCGTTGTTGCAGGGGTTCCTGTTACACGCGCTGTATGTGTGATGGTTGCACCAATTGCTTGTTTTGGTAAAGTCGCTTCAAATGCCTTTGTATAGCGCTTTTTAGGTGCTACAAATGCGTAATGCCAGACGAATGAAGCTGTACACGATAGACGAATAGCAGGCAACTTTAAATAAACTCGACACCCAAAAGCATCAAGGTGACGGACTGTACGTCTATAACTAATCCCTCGACGAATCGTTTGATTGGACTTGCAAACGAGACAGGATTGTTTCAATTCGATTGGCATCACGTCGATGAAAATCTGTTGGTCTATTTTTTCGGTTGCAGTAATTTTTAATTGTGGTAAATCCCATAAATCCTTGATAGAATGAGAGTGCATCTGTATACCTCGCTGTGTTGTTTGGTGGTACTCTCAACTTTAGCGGATACAGGTGTTTTTTTGTATTTATTTTTAAGCAAGAACAGATTTTGGCGTTGAGCCCGTTTTAATATTAGATAAAAAAATAATTGGAACATTTTGTATAAGTGAAATTGAAAAGACAAATGAGTTCTCTGTTGAAGCAAAAAGTAAATATCTATCTCAAATTGCTATATTACCCGAATTTCAAGGGAAAAATTTTGGTTCCTCAATAACACAATTTGCTTGTTCCTTTGTAAAAGAGTTGAAAAAAACGATATATTTGGATTGTTGGGCAGGAAATGAAAAGTTAAAAGAGTTTTATTTAAGAAATGGTCTGGAATATATAGGGGACTTTCCAGAAGAAGACTATTACAATGTATTTTTAAATATAGCTAAAAAATACATCTATAGACAACGTCAAATCCAGACGCAAATATGCCGAGGCATATTTGATAATTAAATATCGATAAAATTGACCCTCGCATTTTGACCAATATGTTTCAAATGCGGGGGTTTCTATATGATGAGGGGGCCCTCTATTGATTGGCTTAGTATTGAATAACACAGTTTACAAAAGGAATTCAATATCAATAAAGAATGACTTTACCAAAAAAGATGCATCGAAAATACCTATTTTCTGAGATGAACAATAAGTTTTTTAAAAGTACATGAATAGACAGATTAGTTGCTTGCAAATCTGAAGTTTAATATCCTCTCGTTTAAAAGTTATATTAGAATGCAGCAACTGACTATTATTTCGTTTGTTGCTTTTTTAGTGTTATTAAATAATCAATCAATGCAACTAACTATCAATTAAAATGCTCTAACGGTATATAAGAGAAAAAAGAGGTGATGACATGCAATACGAGTTTCTAGTGAAAAAAGCAAAGAAGGGAGATGGAGAAGCTTTTATACAATTAATCCGTCAATACGAAATGACACTTTATCGGACGGCTAAAAGACTTGGTTTGAAAGATGAGGATATTGCAGACCTTCTACAAGATACAATTCTGACAGCGTTTGAAAAAATAGATTCTCTAAAAGAAGCGAAATATTTTAATACATGGATTTGTCGAATTCTTTTAAATAACTGCTATCGATTTATGAGGCAGGATCAGCGTACTGTACCTCTGGATGTGACGACATTGCATGAACTGCGACACCAAGATCAAATTTCTCTTGAGCTCGATGAAGCATTAGAGAGTCTGGATGAGAGCTATCGCATTGCTTTAACACTTTATTATGTGAATGGACTCACGACAAGGGAAATAAGCGAATTTCTTCATGAATCAGAGGGGACGATTAAGTCGAGGATTTCCAGAGCGAAGCAATATCTGAAAAATAATTATTATGTTGAGGAGGCACAATTACTATGAAAAAATCATTAGACGAGCGTTTACATGAGGAAATGAATAGAGAGCAAGAAATACCAGATATTGTGCAGAAAGCTTTTGAACGTTCCTATACAGAGATTCGCTCTAAATCAAAGAAAAAGACAAAAAAACGTTGGTTGAAGCCTATTTCAGCTGCGGCAGCATGTGTAGTACTGGCTGCGAGTGTAATTTTGTCTAATGATACAGCAATGGCTAAACTAAAAGCATTTCTAGGTTTCCAGGACGCTGGGATTGAACTTGCTAGTCAAAATGGAGAAGTGCAATATGTCGGAGTATCGCAAAGTTCACAAGATATTACGGTTACACTTGAAAATACATTTGCTGATGCCTACCGTGTAGGGCTACAGTTAGAGATTTTACCAAGGAACATGGATATAAAAGATATTCAGCATATGAGTATTGAATACCGTATGTATGATTCTAAAGGAAAAGAAATGGATGCTCTTATTTCAGATACAAAGCCTCTTACTTCAAAAGGTTTTACGGATAATGCTGAGGTGCAAATGCTGAAAGGAACCGACGAAACTATAATTTATGAACTTCTATTACAGTCGAATGAACGGGCGTGGCCTTCTCTAGATAACGCTCAATTAGTAATTGAAACAATTCATTTCTTAACAGAAAAGAAAGGGATTGTCACTATTAATGGAGAATGGGCATTTACATTGACACCAATGAAGGTTGTAACACAATCATTTGAAGCAGAAAATGTGGTTGAGGGCATTCAACTTCAATCAGCAACCCTTACGAATGGCTCTATGCATATATCTGTCATCCTCGATAAAGAGGATGAAACCCAATTTACTCAATGGGCATTAACAAATGAACGAGGAGAGGCCTTTTATGCAAGAGGAGCCAATATAAAATCAATAGATGGAAAAACTATAGTTAATTTAGTATATCCTTATAGTATTTGGGATGAAAAAAAGCAAGTAAGTTTAACTATTAAAGGCTTTGGAAAATTAACATTAACCAGTAAGAATTAATACACGCTTAACAGCTCATGCTAATGTTAGAACCAACTTGTGTTGCAAGCAAATTTGTATTATTTGTTAATATATCTCATAGTTGCACCATTATCTTAAAGCAAATAGGGAAATTAGGTATTCATAAAACGAAAGATACCATCATGTATGATTTACTGAAAGAAAGTAAATTGATATAAATTATATTGCTCAGTAAGCTGATTCAAAATGATGAATCAGCTTTACTAAATTATAGAAGTTAATTTTTATCCTCTATTTTTAGGACGCCGATATATTTATTTGCTAATGAGAGATTTATTACTTTGTCATCTTTTTTATAAATGACATTATGGCCATCCATTTTAACCTGCTTCCATCCACTCTTTTTAATCATTATACGATAGCCAAGAGGAACCTCTGTACCTGTGGATTTTCCCCATATAAATCCATTTCCTTTCGCACTTTCACTCTCTAACGTTGCCTTCATTGGGATAGGGAAATCATTGAATTCATGTAAGAACACATAATGCTTATCTACATTTACATAATAATAGACACCTGCACCAATCAGCCAAGCAAGCGCCACAATACATGCTACAATGCGTTTCATAAAATTATTTCTCCTCTATTATAAATTCTATCAATACACAGGCATTCTTCAAAAGTTTGATAAAACCTAAACTCTTCGATAAGATAATTATAAAACAAACCTGTTATTTTATAACAAATTATACAGCAGGAAACATCTTTAGATAATGACAAGGGGGTCGTGTAAATTTGGAAATATCTATTTATAAATTACGAGAAAATGATGCGCAAGAATTATTTACTTTTGAAAAGAATAATCGATTATTTTTTGAGCAAATGGTACCAAGCCGTGGGGAAGATTATTATAAATTTGAAACATTTCAAGAGAGACATAAAGAGCTTTTAGCAGAGCAACAGGATCAAAAATCAATATTTTACTTAATTAGAGACAACATGGGCAATATTGTAGGAAGAATAAATTTAGTAGATATTGATGCAACTAATAATTCTGCAGAAATCGGCTATAGAGTGGGTGAAGAGTACGGGGGAAATGGAATAGGAGCTAGGGCTTTAAAGCTATTATTAGAAACAGAGGGCACTATCAAGAAGTTGAAGGCAAAAACAACAACTCATAATATTGCTTCTCAACGAGTCCTTGAAAGAAATGGATTTAAACAAGTAAGTATCAGTGACGAGAAATTTGAATTGAATGGTCAGGAGTTAAGTTTTGTCTACTATATATTAGAACGATAGGAATTAAAGGGAGCATTCCTGTTAGAAACGTTTTCGGGGACTTGAAATAAAAAAAGCCCTCTTGTATGATGCTTGAGTATCAACAGACAATTGACTCGCACATCTACAGAGAGGACTCTATAACAATGAATTTTAATACGAATGAAAAAATTAATCAAGTTTCTGAAAATACGCTTGTCATCGGTATTGACATCGCGAAGTATAAACATTTTGCATGTGCCATCGATGATCGTGGTCGTGTGCTTCAAAAATCATTTCCGATTGCTCAATCACACATGGGATTTGAAGCTTTTTATGAACGATTACTTGCGTTAAAGGCGATACATGATAAACAGGAAATCCTCGTTGGTTTCGAGCCAACAGGTCACTACTGGATGAACTTAGCTGCGTTTTTAACAAACTACGGCATTCCTTTTGTGATGGTGAATCCGATGCACGTCAATCGCTCGAAGGAACTCGATGATAACCTGCAAACGAAAAATGACCAAAAGGATGCACTAGTGATTGCTCGTCTAATGCGCGATGGACGCTTCAGCTATCCACGTATTTTAGCGGGTGTAGAAGCAGAACTTCGCAACGGCGCGACATTGCGTGCCAAAATACAAGAAGACTTAAATGCGCTTCAAAATCGGATCATTCGTTGGCTCGATCGCTTTTTTCCTGAATTTACTCAAGTATTTAAAAGTTTTGGGAAGATGGCCTATGCGGTGCTTGAAAAAACACCTCTACCATCGGATATCAATGGAAAAACACCGGAAGAACTGCTCTTCCTTTATCGCCAAGTAGAGGGAATGAAAAGTCCCCAACTACCAAAGGCAAAGCAATTGGGCGAGGTAGCAGAAAGCTCCATTGGAGTGACAGAAGGTCTTGTGATGGCACGTTTTGAAATTGCCACACTCCTCTCTCAAATCCAATTGATGCAGACACAACTTGAAAAATTAACGGCACAGCTCATTGAGCAAGCCAAACAAATGACGGATTATGACTATTTAGCATCTGTTCCTGGAATTGGTGATATCACGATAGTCGATTTACTTTCAGAGGTCGGTTCACTCACACAATATGCGCATCCACGCCAATTAATCAAATTAGCGGGACTCACATTGCGTGAAAACTCCTCTGGTCAGCAAAAAGGACAAAAGCGCATCTCCAAGCGAGGTCGTCGTCAATTACGTGCGCTCCTGTTCCGCGTAATGATGCCGTTAATCAAACATAACCCAGCTTTTCGAGCGTTACACGAATACTACACCACACGTGCCAACAATCCACTGCGTAAAAAGCAATCGATCGTTGTGCTATGTGGCAAGTTAGTAAAGATTTTACATGCCTTGTGCAAAAAGAAAACGATGTTTGATGAACATCAAATGATGAAGGATTTCGCCCATCTTCAGATGACTGCCTAAGCGCCGCCATCAGAAGTCAAAATCAAGAGGATGACATGGAGAAGCCGGCACTATTTTCACCATCCGACCATTCAAACAACTGAAATGAGTCCCTAAGGGAGCATCGCCAGCCTCTGCCTTATGACTAGACCGAACGAAGGAATGTACGCGCAAACAGACGCCTAGAGATATGGGAGGGTCCGTCATCATAAGCAACGCAGAGATCCAACAGTGCATCGCTATAACGCATAAAATCAGGAAGATTATTACCAATTAATGGTCTTTCTTTTAGCGAAGCATACGGATAGTTTGTAAGAAAAAGAAAGAAATACAAAATAACGATAGATGGATGTGTCGAAAAAAATTTTTTTGACACGTAAAAGTGGCGTGAACCATTGATATATCAACATTTATAGAGGGAGGTGACATTTAAAACAGTGAAATATTTGAAAAAACCCTATAGATATATTTTATTAGCTATCTTTACATTGTTTAGTTTCATTGTAAACTTTAGAACAACATGGGCAGCAATTCTTTTAGCAATCAGTTTTGTAGGCTTTTTATTTTTAATATATTTAGATAGAGGTGACTTTAAAAAATTTAAATAAATCTAGTAGCATAGGAGAGGAATGAATAACAAGCTAGTGTTCAAAAGAATTGTACAAGTGTTAATCATAATAATGGCATTGTTTCTATTAACTATTACTACCAGTTATATGAATCACCAAATACAATTATCCAAAGAAGAAAAACTATTTACACCCTTTGGGAAAATGGTAGAGGTTAATGATCATAAAATGCATGTATACATAGAAGGAAAAGGTGAAGAAACGCTAGTATTTATGTCTGGAGGTGGCACGAGTGCACCTATCTTAGATTTTAAATCATTGTATTCCTTGCTAAGTGATAAATATAGAATTGCAGTCGTTGAAAAGGCGGGCTATGGATTTAGTGACATTACAGATGCTAATCGAGATATAGAGACGATTTTACAGGAAACAAGGGAAGCTCTATTAAAATCAGGTGTTGAGGGACCCTATATTTTATTTCCTCATTCAATGTCTGGGATTGAAGCTCTGTATTGGGCTCAGATTTATCCAGACGAGGTAAAAGCAATCGTTGGATTGGATATGGCTGTTCCTGCTGCATATGAGGATTATGCTATAAATATGCCAATGGTTCATTTAAGCGCCCTTGCTGCAAAGATTGGTATTACAAGATGGATTCCAGATCTTTCTGAGAGTGATGCGATGAAGTATGGGAATCTGACTGAGGAAGAGAAGGAACTGTATAGGGTAATTTTTTATCGCAGAACAGTAACTAAAAATATGATCAATGAAGTGAAAAACATAAAGGCAAATGCAAAAAAGGTAGAGACCTTAGAAATCCCAAATGTCCCTATACTTTTATTTTCATCGAATGGGCAAGGAACTGGCTGGGATAAGGATACATGGCTTGACTTTCAAAAGGATTTTATTAGTAAGTCAAAAGATGGTGAATTCATAAAATTAGATTGCGCTCACTATATTCATGATTTTGAATTTAAGCGAATTGCTGAAGAATCAGAGAAATTTATAGAAAGTTCTAACTTTTAAGCAGAATCTTTAAAATGTAATAATCATCAGGCTATTTGTGCGTTGTTTTAAATTGCCATCTGGGAAAATACAAATTAATCTAAATTAACGTTAGGCATACAGTCATTTAATTTGACTGTATGCCTTTATACTTCAAAAAGAGAGACATATGTTACGGTTTCATAGTGATTTACTATGTAATGAAAATTTTATATTGAACATTAAAAAATTAAAACTTGCAAAATAAGTTTATGGTGTGTATATTGTATATAAAGTATATATACATTGTTTAGGCGAGGAACATTTGTTTTAAGGAGCTCAAGGGAAATACTTACATTATTGTATACGGAGGATGGATGATGGAAAATGTCATTGAATTACAGCATGTTCATAAATCTTTTAAGGGATTTCAGATAAAGGATTTCTCTATCAACGTGAAAAAGGGCTTTGTAACTGGATTTATCGGCGGAAATGGTGCAGGGAAATCTACAACAATCAAATTGATTATGAACTTACTAAAGCAAGATAGTGGCACTGTTTCAGTGTTTGGCATGAATTACAAGAAGCATGAAAAAGAAATAAAGGAACGTATTGGCTTTGTCTATGACGAAAATGTCTTTTATGAAAATGTAACATTAAAGGATATGAAAAGGATTATTAAACCAGCCTATAAAAACTGGGATGATAACGCCTTTCAACGTTATGTCAATCAGTTCGAACTACCATTGAATAAAAATATGAAGACCTTTTCGAAGGGTATGAAGATGAAAGCTTCATTAGCCATAGCCCTAGCTCATCATGCAGAATTAATTATTATGGATGAGCCAACTGCTGGGCTCGATCCGATATTTCGTAGAGAGCTACTAAATATACTACATGAATTAATGCAAGATGAAGATAAAACGATTTTCTTCTCGACCCATATAACAACAGATCTGGATAGAATTGCAGATTATATTACCTTTGTTCATAATGGTGAACATATATTCACGAAGGAATTTTACAAGATTGAAGAGGAATATGCCATTGTCAAAGGGACATTGAATTTATTGGATCAGGAAACGGAACGAGAGTTTGTTGCCATCCGAAAATCGAACACAGGCTTTGAGGCATTAACTGCGGATAAAAATCGTGTGGCGAATATATTTGGGGATTCTGTCATTATGGAAAAACCGACGCTTGAAGATATTATGTACTATACGAAAAAAGGATGGTAATGGGATGGTTAATCTAATACTTAAGGATGTTTTAATTCAAAAGAAATTAATTTTAATATACATTTCTACAATTTTACTTTATTTATTTATAGATGTGTCCCTAGTAAAGATAGGATTCTTATATAGTATGGCTTTTATTACTCAGACCTTTGCTTATGATGAAAAAGATAACGCTAATATTTTGCTTAATTCGCTGCCATATACGAGAAAGGAAATCGTTAGTTCGAAATATATAGGTTCATTGGTATATACATCACTAATTATATTCATTACTTCTATAGGTGATTTCTTCTTAAATGGAAAAGAGGTATTGTTTTTATGGAAAGATATATTGCTAATTATCGGTCTTGTTATGGTCACTTTGTCATTTATACTGCCAATCTTTTATAAATTTAAAACGCAATCTTTAATGATTGCTGTAGGTGCTTTATTTGGAATATATATTTTAATCATTAAATTTTTATCCCCTAGTCTTAATGGTACATTAAGAGAATTGATACAAAAGTTCATGACTTTACAAGATACGCAATTGTATTTCGTAGCTATCCTTACTATCATTATTTTATATGTTGGATCGTGGCTACTATCTATTCGTATATATGCGAGAAAAGTTTTTTAAAAGAACAGCTTGAGTCCAGCGATGTAGGCTCAAGCTGTTTATGTGCTTAAACAAAGTCCCTATCAATAAATGGATAATTTCCGTGAGGCAGAAAATTATACTCTAAACAATATACAATGTAATCTTTATGTGAAAGACATTATACATTCCATTGTACATTCGGACGAAATAATTAGCGTGTTGAAATAAAAATTCTAATGGTTCATGCTAACGAAATAACTGATGTCTTCATGTGCCAATCACATAAAAATAAAGAAGAGGTATTTGTATGCAAATTATTATTTCAAACAGTTCAAAAGAGCCGATTTATGAGCAGATTTATGCTCAAATCAAAAAGCTTATTTTAACAGGTGAACTACAAGAAGGGCAGTCATTGCCCTCTATGCGCCAGCTTGCAAAGGATTTAGAAATTAGCGTTATTACAACAAAACGCGCTTATGAAGAGCTAGAGAAAAACGGGTTTATTTATTCTATTGTGGGAAAAGGTTCGTTCATCTCTGAGCAAAATAAGGAAATGATGAGAGAAAGGAAAATAAAGGTAATTGAAGAAAATCTGTTGATTGCCATTCAAAATGCTAAAGAAATGAACATTGACTTAGCAGAGCTCAAAGAAATGCTCACACTATTGTATACAGAGAATGAGTGATGAAGACAGCTGTTAAATTCGTGTGGTGAATATATTTGGAGATACGGTTATTGTGAAAAAGCGTACCCTTATATGTAATATACGAAAAAAGGATGGTAATTGGATGATTAACCTTATACTTAAGGATGTTTTAATACAAAAGAAAATAATTTTATTTTACATTGCTACTATAATAATCTACTTATTGGCAGGTGTACCCTCCCTAATACCTTTGGGATTTCTTTATAGTGTAATATTTATACTAAATGCTTTCGCTTACGATGAAAAAGACAACGCTAATATGCTGCTCAATTCTCTACCATATACGAGAAAGGAAATTGTCAGTTCAAAATATATAGGTTCACTGATATTTACAACAATATTTGTTTTCATGATTTATGCGGGGGATTTCTTCATAAATGGAAATGGGGGTCTTTTTATATGGAAGGAAATGTTGTTTATTATTGGTCTAGTTATGGTCGCTATATCATTCATGTTTCCAATCTCCTATAAATTTAAAACGCATTATTTATTGATTGCTTTAGGTGTTTTATTGGGTATCTATATGTTTACAATTAGTTTACTAGTTCCTATAAATGATATATTAAGAGAAATAGCACGAAAGTTCTTGACTTTACAAGAAACGCAAATGTATTCCATAGCTATTATTACAACTGTTATATTATATATTGGATCATGGCTACTGTCGATTCGTATATATGAGAAAAAGGTTTTTTAAAATAAACGGCTTGAGCCCAGTAATCTAGGCTCAAGCCGTTTATGTGCGCTTAAATACAAGTTTCCATAGAACGAAATTCGTGATGACAAGCAAGATTAAATAAATTAGTACTCCATAAGAAATATGAGCTGCCAGGAAGTAATGCAGTCCCGCTAGAGCACCTAAAGGGGGAAGTAATATAAGAGATTTCCAGCTCTGGGCATCGCCAATATCATTAAAGGGCTTTGTGAAAGGAATGTTACCTCCTATAGTGATATAACAAATGACGGTGTACAAGCAGCTTGTCACTAAAACAATCAGCAAATCTGGGATGATTCTCGGACCATAGATGAAGCAGAAAATGATGCTTAGCACAATATAAAATGGAATATACAATTTAATCAAAAATGCTTTTAAGCTACCTTTTTTTAGGTCTGTATAATCTTTGAGTGGAAAGACCTTATAAATCCAAGCAGCTTTATATTTCGCTGAATAACTAAGCATAAGCACAGCTGACGGAATAATTATCATGCTGAAATAGATATTTAAATAGCTCATGCTAACCGAATAATCAACTTCTTCTGATCTTGAAAAAGTAAACATAAAAATGAATGGAATGACAAAGGAAAAGCCTAAAGACGGATATACTTTCAGTTTAAACTCTCGCTCTTGTTTCATCATAAGGGAGGCAAAACGGTAGAAAGCTCTTTCTTCATTAGTTCGGCAAATGATTTTTAACAAAAATGCCTTTAGTCGATTGTTCCTTTCTTTTTTTGATTTGCTTGTATTTAATAGTTTTTGCAGATTACGTTCAAAGGTTGGCACTAGTTTAATATAAAGCCATATTGAAATAATAGGTATGATGATTGCTAGTATACAAAAAACTATGGTCATTAAGGAGTGATTACCATTTAGCAGCAGCTCGTAAGGAGCGGCGAACCACATAGGTATAAGAAAAATACTCCACCAATGAAACACTACTGCCATATCTAAATTGACAAATTCAAAGGATCTAATCAAAACTTGATAGCCAATCATCAGCATTAAGGATAGTCCAATTTGAACATAATTGATCATATCCTTCAGCTTTTCTCCATCAAAAAATCGTAGAATCATCATATAGAGAATGGCGGTAAGCGCTACAATAAATAGGTTGATTAGAAAAATTTCAAACACTGTTAACATAAAGAATGCAAGGCCTTGTTTGATGAGGCTAACGACAAGTGGAATGGCTGTTAATGCGACTGTTAAATAAGTTAAATAGATGAAAATATGCATAAACTTTGCGGCATTAATCGTTTTCGTAGAGATCGGTTTAGTCGAAAGGATGCTTCTGTCGCGCACATCCAGAAGGACTGATGAAAAATCTGAAATCAAGGATGTCATAATTAAAAAAATAATCATGGCATATGCAATACTCATCTGGAAAAGAAAATTTTGGCCAAAGCTCATCAGTGGAACGAGTATAAGCCCAAATAAAACATAAATCCATAAAGACTTAATATAGCCGTATTTTTGATCATCCTTCTTCTTGTTCTGGTTAAATATTGTCGGTACTTTACGCTCATCCATTGTTAATTTTATATGGAGGATTTTTCTCATCATGTCATAATCAATGCCCAATTTGATGAAAATAATGCGGAATTTATCAAGTAACTGTAGGGTTTTAAAATCTGTCATCATCGTACCTCTTGTACAATGGAAACAAATTTCTCACCAATTTCCTGATGTTCATGGAAGCCTGTCAATTGATTGAAAATTCTTTCCAATGTTCCCTCCGTATTCTCTGCTTGCAACTCTGCAAATGTGCCATCAGCAGCAATTTTCCCATCGTACAGCAGGATAATTCGGCTACTGATTTTCTCTACTACATCCATAATATGGGATGAATAGAATATCGTTTTTCCTTGGGCAGCTAACTGTGTTAAGATTTCCTTAAAAATCATGACACTATTTGCATCTAAGCCATTAATAGGTTCATCTAAAAATAGGATGTCTGGATTATGTAATAGACTGGCAATAATTAATAGTTTTTGTCGCATTCCCTTAGAATAGGAGGAAATTCTAGCGTGGTAGGCTTCTCCAACACCAAACAATTCCATTAAGGACTTTGATTTGTCTGCAGCTACTTCTAAATCGAGCCCGTATAATTGCCCGATAAAGGTTAAATACTCGTAGCCTGTTAAATTATCATAAACTTCTGCGATTTCTGGCACATAACCAATTTTTCGTTTATAGTCTAATTGATTTTCTCTAATGCTCTCCCCAAAGAGCTGAATATCTCCACCATAGTCACCCTCTAGCCCTAAAATAATTTTCACCGTTGTGCTTTTACCAGCACCATTTGGGCCAATATAGCCTATGATTTCTCCTCTAGATGCATGGAGGTCAATCCCCTTTAATATTTCCTTGTTCCCATAACTTTTCGTTAGATTCGTAATCGTTAAAATCTCTTCCATTTCGCAGCCCCTTTCAATTTTAGAAAAATTAACCATAAATATACTATACCATATAAAAAGTTTCCTTTTGATAAAATGAAACCAGTTCATTACCAGATTTGTCTAACTTTATAAGAGGGGAGGTCATGCTTTGACTAGTGATGACAAAGAGCGATTGCTGTATGAGGCGATGGAGCAGCATGGTGATTATTTAAAGCGGTTGGTTTATACATATGTAAAAGAATTACAGAAAACAGAGGATATCAAAAAATACTACGAATGGCTTCCTTACTTTTGTCAATGACAGCGACAGAAGGTTTTTTAGATTAAAATTAGGAAAAGTAGCAACCACTTCAAGAGAAAACTCCATATGCAGTGGACCTTTTGAGTGAAATACAATTATGCAAAAATAAAGCAAGGGGGTTAGGAAGTGTTTAATGATTTTAAGCTTGTGGATGATCGTCCAGTTTATATTCAATTAAAGGATTATTTAAAAGAAATGATTGTCAAAGGACACCTACTGGAGCATCAGAAGCTTCCATCTACCCGTGAACTTAGTAAATTATTATCGGTCAGTAGAAATACTGTATTGAATGCATATGCAGATTTAGAGCAAGATGGCATCATCTATGCAGTGAAAGGAAAAGGGAATTTTGTAGGAAAGGTCGTAACAGTGAAAATACCCTCTGTTGAGCTCCATTGGAGGGAGAGGCTTAATAATGTTACTTTGTTAGCTGATGAATTAGATTTGATGAAACAAGAGGATATTCACTGGGAAAAAGGCATGATTTCCTTCAATAGTGTTGCTCCAGAAGAAAAGCTTTTTGATGTTGAAAATTTTAAAAGAGCCTTTTTAACTAGGATGTCACTTGAAGGGGATATCGTATTGAATTACGGATACGCCAAGGGCTATAAACCACTAATCGAGTACCTTCTTCATTATATGGAGAGGAAGGGCGTCGATATTTCTAATAAGGACATTTTAATTACGAATGGCTTTACTGAGGGATTGGACATTTTATTATCATCCTTTGCTAAAAAATCTGGGCGTGTGATTTGTGAAAACCCTACTCATCACGCCGCATTAAAGCTTTTTCGCTTGCATGGCTTTGACATCCACGGAATTGACATGAAGGATGACGGTATCGATATAGATCAGGTTGAAAAAAGCTTGGCAGCAAAGGATTTTGATTTCGCCTATCTGATTCCGTCCTATCATAATCCAACAGGGATTGTAACCTCCTCTGAAAAAAGAGCTGTAATCATTAACCTTTTTTCTAAATATCAGATTCCGATTGTAGAAGACGGCTTTAACGAGGAATTACGTTATTCAGGCTCACATCTTGCACCTTTAATAACCTTTATCGGTGCAGGTAACAATGTTATTTATATCAGCAGCTTTTCAAAAATCCTTTTTCCAGGCTTACGAGTTGGCTGGATATTGGCAGATAGGGAGCTTATCCATAGCTTGGAAAGTGTAAAAAGGGCACGAACTATTCATACATCAACACTAGATCAAGCTGTACTCTATCAATATTTACAGGATGGCTATTTCGAAAAATACTTAAAAAAGGCTAAGTCAGTCTATAAGAAAAAATATGAATTAGCTCGTCAAGCTTGCAATCAATATATTCCTTTTAAAAGATTAACTGGAGATGGTGGCCTTCATCTTTTTATTGAGTTAGAGGAAGGAATAAACGCTCGTACACTATTGGAAAAATGCTATCAAAGAGGAGTTGTCTTTTATCCAGGGGATGTTTTCTATAGCAATGGCAAAGGTAGTAATACTTTTCGATTAGGGTTTTCTCGGTTAAAAGAAGAGGATATTGTCCATGGAATTAAGATTATTGGTGACACGTTGAAAAATGAAATGGGGAGTTAATATATGAGAGTTGGCGTTATTATGGGAGGAATTTCCTCGGAAAAACAGGTCTCTATCATGACAGGGGAAGAAATGATTGCCCATTTAGATAAAAGTAAATATGAAGTTGTCGCAATTGAAATACATGACAAAACAGAGCTTATAGAAAAAGTAAGAAACATCGATATTGCCCTGCTGGCGCTTCATGGCAAGTTTGGAGAAGATGGCACAATACAAGGTGTGCTTGAGACCTTAGATGTACCGTATACTGGCAGTGGTATACTATCAAGCAGTATTTGTATGGATAAAAATATATCAAAAAAAATTCTACGTTATGAGGGCATTGAAACACCAGATTGGCTTCATCTTTCTACGGTGGAAGAGCTGCGGCTAGATGAAGTGGATAAAATGGGGTATCCAATAGTAGTAAAACCAAATTCGGGTGGCTCCAGCGTTGGGGTGAAAATAGTAAATGATAAAGATGCCTTAATATCTGCGGCTTTGGAAGTATTCAAATGGGATACTGAAATTATTATCGAGAAGTTTATTAAAGGGGAGGAAATAACCTGCTCTATAATGGATGGTGAGCTATTACCAATATTGTCAATTCAACATACTGCAGAGTTCTTTGACTATGAGGCGAAATATAATGCTACTTCTACAATTGAAGAGGTTATAGAACTCCCGACTGCCATACATGAACGTGTTGCGGAGGCTGCAATAGCCAGCTATAACGCTTTAAAATGCAGTGTTTATGCCAGAATTGATATGTTAATCAAGGATGGTATTCCGTATGTTATGGAAGTCAATACATTACCAGGTATGACAAAAAACAGCCTACTCCCAAAAAGCGCACTTGGGGCGGGAATAGGCTATGCAAACCTATTAGATAAAATAATAAAAACATCCTTACAGGTAAGACGATAAATCAGTGATAGGTTGTTTGGTATAAAAAACACCTTTTGTTGAATGTCGGTTTTAGCAAAAGGTGTTTAGGCGCTTTAATTAAGATTTAGATAATTCTATAAATCCATGTCCAAAGACATCTCTGACATCATGAATGGCAATAAAGGCATCCTTATCGATTTCTTTAACTATTTTCTTAAGTTTTACGACCTCTTGTTTACTAATGACAATATAAAGAATTTCTTTTTGTTCCTTCGTATAATAGCCGTGTCCTGATAATACTGTGACGCCTCGATTCATAAAGCCATTTACATGACTCGCAATGTCTTCTGGCTTTTTTGAAATAATGGTAACTGCTTTTTTAGGATTGACACCTTCAATAACAAACTCCATCACCTTTGTTCCGACATAGAGCATAATAATAGTCAGCATTAACGCCTCTGCCCCAATAATAAAATACGATGAAAAAGCGACAATTAAATCAAAGAATAAAAGGCCATAGCTAATACTCCAACCAAGGTATTTGTTGGTAATTCTAGCTAAGATTGTAGAACCTGCTGTTGTTCCGCCAACTCTAATAATTAAACCGATGCCAACCCCAGCAAATACCCCACCAAAAATAGTATTCACAATAATTTCATCTGACGCGATGGACCATGATTCTGTCAAATGTAAGAAAAGTGAATGGAGAGTAACTGCAATAATCGTATAAATCGTTGTTTGCCTATTTAAAAATTTATAGCCAACCACTAATAAAACTGCATTTAGCACAAAGCTTACAATACTTGGCGACCATCCAAACAGATAATACGCAATTATCGTCAAACCTGTAACGCCACCTTCACCTAAATCATTAGGAATAACAAATAGATTAACTGCCAGTGCAAAAAGCAGTGATCCAACCGCAATTATGAAAATATCCATAAAGTATTTTTTCATTACACACACCACCAAAATGTTTTGATTTTTTTCTATATCAAGTTTATATCGTTTTCGGAATGTTTATCAATAATATTTAATAATCGGAAGACTAATTTTTATTGAAATCTAACCTATTGAGCATACTAAAGAAGGAAATGGAAAAAATTGGCGAAGTGAAGACATACTAAAGGAAAAAGGATGATGAAGGATGCTAAATACGCTTGTGAAGACTAAATTAATCATTAATAAGCCTGCCAACGAGGTATTTGAAGCTATTGTATCTCCAGATAAAATCGGAAACTTTTGGTTCTCTAGCAGCTCAGAAAGATGGGAAAAGGGCAAAAGAATTACATTAAGATATGATGAATATAATGCAAAGGGCATTATGACTGTGCTTGAAATTGAAAACAATCGGAAAATAGTATTTTCATGGGGTGAGGAGCATGGCGAGGAAACAGTCGTTACCATTACACTCACAGAGCATGAATCAGGAACCGTTATTGAAGTCAGTGAATCAGGATTAAACGAAGAAGATCCAGATGTGGTGGCAATAATGATGCAGCAAAAAGAAGGTTGGGTGTATACATTAACTTGCTTAAAGGCTTATGTCGAAAACGGAATCAATAATTTAGAGCTTCCTTGATTCATTAAGACAGTATTGATTAGTAAAGGCTGGTTAAAGATGGGCCAGCCTTCCTTTGTATACGTTTAGAATATAGTGAAATTACCATAATTATGATAATTGCGGATATAATATGATTAATCATTACAAGGTAATAGAAGTAGAGTTTCGGAGGTAGTAATATTGAAAACAATCTTTTGGATTATTGGAGGTCTATTTGCTTGTATTGTAATAGTAATAGGCATAGTGTTTTGGAAATTTCAGAAAGACTTCAATGAGGATAATCCCGAATATGTCCTGCAATTCATAAAGGAAAATAAAGATAATGAACATGTATCCTTAGCGATTCATTACAATCAATAAAAATGGGTAGAGATTAATACAAAGAAGCCCCTTTTCCCATAATGGAACAATTAATGCAAAACCCTAAAAATCAAAAATGGCTTTTACATGGAGGTCAAAAGGGTGGTTCTACTGCCTTTGTATTGACATTAGCAGCATATACTACGGATAAAGAGGGAAATCGCCTTTTTTGCCAATAATATCAATAGGATAGAACAGACAAAGCTATCTAAAAACATGAATAGCTTTCAATTGAAGTTTTTAACAGATGAGAGATTCCGATTACATTTACAAAAGGAATTGTCCCAATAATAACTAGAAGTAGCCCCGATAGCTATACGAATCGAAGCTACTTTTAATGCTGTCATTCTCAGATGCGTTCATCGATTAATTTTTTAAGAAAATCTGTATAAGTAGGGGCATATTCGTAAATAATTCCATTCATTAGGTCGTAGCACATAATTTAAATTCATCATCTGAATCTTTTGATGATATATCAAAATAGTACAGTTCATCCAAGTCAGGGATAAATAACTCTAGCCTATGAGGGTGCTGTTTACACCAATTCGCATCAGCCACATTGATCATTATCAGAAAATATCCCGATATTCTGGTGAAGTTAATGTTAGAATATAGCTGCCATCAAGAAATGCATTACCATAGTTTCTCAGCCACCAGCAATAGGAGGGCGGTAAGGTAAATCCAAGCTCCTCCTCTGCCTCGATAATCCAACTCTCTTCAATCCCTCGCTCTGGAAACTATTTTTTAGCTGTAGTTTGCTCTAATTTTTCTATTAAACGATTATACATACAATCCCACCTTTATAATTTTTATAAGCACGACATGAATGTACCTTCCTTTACCCACTTGCATAGGATAATTTTATAATGTGAAAGGGGATTGAGGCAAATGTATCATCCTTATTATGGAAATTACCAGATGTATCATTATAATTATCAACCTGCTTATTGGACCTATCCCAATCAGATAGAACAAGGGAATCGAAGTGAGTATTCCGATTACTGGAAAAATGTTCGGAATGATTTTGGACAAAAACCCTTTGTTGTTGATATAGAAGAGGCTACAAAGCTAAATAAAAACTATCGTACAGCACTGTGGACAGGGAAGCATTTACAAGTAACCGTTATGAGCATCAACGTCGGAGATGACATTGGCTTAGAGGTACATCCTCACGTGGATCAATTTATCTGTATTGAAGAAGGGCAAGGCATAACCCAAATGGGTCCAACTAAGGATAATTTAAACTACCGACGAAATGTAAGTGAAGACTCTGCCATAATGGTTCCAGCGGGAACATGGCATAATGTTACAAATACAGGGAATAAGCCGTTAAAGCTTTTCACAATTTATGCACCTCCAAATCATCCGTTTGGTACTGTGCATGTAACAAAAGCCGATGCGATGAGCTCAGAAAAAGGCTATGGACATGGTGGATAATAGGTAAGGGCTAGCATGTTTTGATAAATCTCCATCAAGACATGCTTTTTATTCAAGTATTGAAACAATTTTTTTGTGCAGAAAAATAATGAATTTCTCGCAAACAATTTAGGTAGTGCTAATGAGAAGATAGAAAAGGTTGTTGAGAAATGTATACAAAAAAAGAATTATTAATAGCTATAAAAAAATCATGGTCACATCAATCAAGCTCAAAATGGAGTAATGATAATTCAGCAAGAGGACAATGTGGAGTCACCGCATTAGTAGTGCATGATTTTCTTGGAGGAGAAATTCTTAAAACATGGCATGATGAAGGCTTGTGATGTTGCTAAATGTACAGCTGCAATTACAGCAGTATTTGTTCCAGGAGCGGCTGCCTATAAAGCAATTAAAGCATTAGGCGGAGTTAAAGCTACTGTTCAATTATTAGCTGGGGCATCATAAGCTAGCGATTGGTTAGCAATTGGGTTCAAACATATTGCTTTTAATAAGAGAGGTGTTTAAATGAAGAACCCTAGGACCTCGCAAAGTGGAATTTTTGATTCAATTAGTCTTGGATTCATGTCCTATTAGTTTATGGGATGCTATTTATTGCTTTAATGAGTGTATTTAATGACCCTATTACTTTTGATACACTTATTATACCGGCTCCTTTTATTTACGTAGTAGTTCGAGCGATAGAATATGTGACAATAAAGAAGACTAATAATGTTCCACGCTGGTTAGTACTGGGGTATTTTGGAATAGCTGTTCTAAAAGCTATTGGCATGACATACTGGATAATTTAAATACTTAGAATATATTTAAACATAAGGCTCTGTTAAATTTAAATGTTGTTTTTATCTAGTAAATATGAACCCTCACAATCGATTTTTCCTTATTTTTGTTGTATTAATATATATTTGAAACTAAAAGGTTAAAGTAGTCGTATAAGGTATTATAGATTAGAGGAGGTCGGAAAAATGGATTATACTAAAATCTATAATGAGGAACTGATTGCCTTAGTAAAAGAGAAAATAAAGTCCGTCGGTGAAATTAAAGCGGTGAAGTTTGTGAGAGAACAAACAGATATGTCCTTAATACAGGCAAAAAAATTTGTAGATTTTTGTAAAGAATAGACATAAAAATTAGAGTCACTAAACTGTGGCTCTAATTTTTATTAAAAGTAACTTCAATAGTCATTGAACTACTAAATAATAAACTTCGACAGACGTAAACTACGATATATTTCTGTCATGTCAAAAGTAAATGAAGTTAATAAAAATTCTTTAATATTATGTTTTGCGCTTTCATTGCTATGACTATCTACAAACAAAAACCACGCTAAGTAATTATCGAGGTATTTAGAATCAACGCCTTTAAAACGATTTATCCAATGTTTTAAACGTGAATGTAGTCGTTCACAATAAAAAATGGTTTAAAAAAAGAAAAAGAGATTTTATAAACGAGAAAATTGTTAGTATATATACTACCTAAAATAGATATAGAAATATATGAGAAAACGCTATTAATAATAAAAAATAGTTATTCAACGTCGGGCGCGATTATGGAACAACATAGGAAGAAAATAATCAATCTTTTTTATAAAAATCAATCTTAGTATTACAATATAAGACACCATTTTGATCAATCTTTTTTCAAAATGGTGTCTTTTTATTTATAGAAAAATGCTGGTTTGTGATATGTTTTTGATCAAACTTTATTACAAAGCTAAGGGCATTTTTTATTAAATAAAATGTCTGATATCAAATACAAATATATTAATACCATGTATTAGAAGTAATGTCTTGACTTTTAATAAAATTAAATTTTTCTGCCTTTTAAATTCTTAAAAACAAAGGTGTTGACGTTTATTAAATTGTCGTGTTATTATTATCTCGAATTCAAGATAAATAATTTGAAGATAAATGAATTCGAACCTTTAGTTCTCGCAAGGAGGTACAATTATGGGTTTTTTGAATAAATTCTTTAGTTCGAAAAAAGAGGAGGAGCAAACAATGGCAGAATTAAATATCGGTATTATTATTGGGTCAACTCGTGAGGGTCGAGTAAGTCCTCAAGTAGCACAATGGGTAAAGGAAATCGCAGATCAACGCGGTGACGCAAATTATACAGTAATTGATATTGCAGATTATAAATTACCTTTATTAGGCGAACCAGGACAAGATGCTTCAGGAGCACAAGGTTGGTCAGAAATTATTGCTAAACAAGATGGTTTTGTATTCATTGTGCAAGAATACAATCACTCTATTACGGGGGCATTAAAAAATGCACTAGATTATTTACGTGTAGAGTGGAATAACAAAGCAGCTGGAATCGTATCTTATGGTTCTGTTGGTGGTGCTCGTGCAGCAGAGCATTTACGTGGCATTATGGGCGAGCTTTTAATCGCAGATGTACGTGTTCACCCAGCATTATCACTATTCACAGATTTTGAAAATGGTACAGACTTTAAACCAAAAGAAGTACAAACAGATTCAGTGAACCAAATGTTAGATCAGTTAATCCCATGGTCTAAAGCGCTATATACAATTCGCTAAGTTTGTATAGTTTGAGGTAGGTCGTAATTGGGCACAGTACAGGTAAGAAGAATTAGTCATGAAAGGGCTTGTTAATTATGAAAAAACATACAGCAGGTATTCACCATATAACAGCGATCGTAGGGCATCCACAAGAGAATATTGATTTTTATGCTGGTGTATTAGGCTTACGTCTAGTAAAACAAACGGTAAACTTCGATGATCCAGGCACTTATCATCTTTACTTTGGTAACAAAGGTGGTAAACCGGGTACTATTATTACATTCTTTCCGTGGGTAAATGCGTATCAAGGGCGTATTGGGGATGGTCAAGTCGGCGTAACCACGTATGTTGTACCGGAAGGGGCACTACCATTTTGGGTTAATCGCTTTGCGAAATTCTCGATTCCTTTCCAAAAAGCTGATCGTTTTGGTGAGCAAGTCATTCAAATCGATGATCCGCATGGTCTGCATGTTGAACTCGTTGCACGTACAGAAGGCGAATTAAATGAATGGACATTTGGCGAAGTAACGCCTGAAGTTGCCATTAAAGGGTTTGGTGGAGCTACTCTATACTCAAGCCATCCTGAAGAAACTGCAAAGGTTTTAACAGAAGTAATGGGTCTTGAAAAAGTAGCAACAGAGGGGGACTATACTCGTTTTAAATCTAGTGCAGAGATTGGCAATACAGTGGATTTAAAAACGGTTGCAGGTCAACATGGACAGATGGGTGTAGGAACGGTTCACCATATTGCGTGGAGAGCTCAAGATAATGCAGATCATTTAGAATGGCAAGAGTATGTTATGAATCATGGTCAACATGTTACTGAAGTGAAGGATCGTAATTATTTTAATGCGATTTATTTCCGTGAACCTGGTGAAATTTTATTTGAAATTGCGACTGATCCACCTGGATTCGCTCATGATGAAACCCCTGAGACAATGGGAAGCCAATTAATGTTACCATCTCAGTACGAGCAGCATCGAGAACAATTAGAAAAAACTTTAATCCCAATCAAGGTACGTGTGCTTGATTAAGAAAGGGTGAGTCGGTTGATTTCGATTGATCCTAAGAAGAATTCTGAGCGTGAAAACTATAAGCTTTTGATAGGTAGTATCATCCCAAGACCAATTGCTTTTGTGACAACGAAATCAGAGCAAGGTGTCATCAATGGCGCACCATTTAGTTATTTTAATATCGTGTCATCAAATCCACCAATGATTTCTTTAGCGATTCAAAGACCAAATGGACGTTTAAAAGATACAGCCAGACATATTCATTATCAGCATCAATTTGTTGTGCATATTGTCGATGAGGATAATGTTGAGCAGGTGAATGAAACAGCGGCTTCCTTACCTGCTACAGAAAGCGAAATTGATAGAGCGCATTTTACACTAATAGAGAGTCAACAAATTGCAGTTCCAGGAATTCAAGAGGCAAAGGTTCGTATGGAGTGTCGTTTAGTGCAGGCAATTCCATTGATGAATGGTAAGGAGCAGACAGGCGATTTGTTTTTAGGAGAGGTTGTCCAGTTTCACATAGATGAGGCTATTTATCATGGGGGACGCATTGATCCAAGAAAATTAAGGGCAGTTAGTAGGCTAGCCGGCGCTAACTATGCAAAAATTGGTGATGTTTTTGCGATAGAGCGTCCACAATAAATTGCTTTCTAAGCAATTAAAAGCGAAAATGTTGAATTAACAACATTTTCGCTTTTTTATTGATAAAGAGTTGAAATCACAGATGTATTGCAAGAGCCATTGCATCTAAATAGATCTGACTTGCACGATGATTTACCTCGGCTGCAGGCACAATGACTTCAAAGCAATGGAAACAACTGCAATCAGCCAAAAAATTATTCAGTGTAGTCTGATTCAAATCTTTTACGATCACTCTTCACTTCATTTTTAACTGCTTCAACATATTTTTTATACTCTTCTGAACTTAGAATCTCACTCTTACTATTTATATTTAATTCGATATTTGAATTCGGTCCAGAAATCAGAATAGATCCATCTGGTTGATTATAAGTATTAAAAATGTAATATCGCCCCTCTACAGGCAACGAATCACCTTCATAAAGTAAATATACATCTTGATCTTGACTTATACCACCTGATTTTTGTACAGATATATTTTTCTTCAGTTTCCCTTTAATATTGTCTATTACTGTTATTGAATAATTAGTATATGGACTTGATACTTCTTTTGTTCCAACCTCAGTCTCGATTGTTACAGGATATTTATACTCTGTTCCCTCTAATTTTTCAACATAACCAACAAACACATTATCCGCATCACCTACAACTGCATTAACATTATTAACATCGATGCCAAAGGATGCACTTAAAAGAGATACTTCAATCTCCGAGTTAGTAGTTACACTTTCACTATAAACTAAAAGTGTAACCATGGATAATATGGATACACATGCTGAAGAAATCCTCCGATTAAATAACTTCATTTTTTCACCTCATATTTAATAACTAGTATATGCCGGATAATAAGATGCTTTATCATTTACAGACAAAGTAAAGGTAGTCAAACGTTTACATGCATTACATCATCAGATAAATTATGAGCCAACCCCAACGCATTATCTAACTCATGTATAGGTACATTTTTCTTTAGTCGAGTTGTGTTCATCCATCTTAATGTTTTGACTATAACAGTCTCAGCATTTACACTCTTAGAAAAATTAGATATCGTAAATGTTGAAATTAGTAATAAAACTATCACGACAGAGTAGCTAAGCTTTTTAAAATTCTTCGTTCACTATTTTCTCACTTGAATAATTCTATTTATTCCCAATTTAATTATATGTAAATATATCCAAAATATCAATTTTATCTATAGACACCACAACACCTTTTGCTGTCTGTACAAAGCACTCGAACAAAACATCATCTATATTGTGGTGCCCTCCACCATATATCCATAACATGGATGGAAGTTTATCACGATTTTGCCTGCAGCATTTGGAATTATTCGATAGGTGATTTCTTTAAAAGTAGTTTTGACAGGAGACCTCTACTAGATTCCAAATTGTAATACTTTTAACTTTCCTAAAGGAATGAATGTGACTCCTGTTCTGCTTCCCATTTGGCAACTTCCTCACGTACACGAGGAGCAACTTCTGTTCCAAGTAACTCTATGGCACGCATCACCTGTTCATGTGGCATCGTGCTTAAAGGCACATACAACATAAAACGTGTAATCCCAACATGCTTACGAAGATGAATGATTTTATTAGCCACTGTATTTGGATTACCAACATACAAGGCTCCTTCAAAACTTCGTGCAGCGTCAAAGCTAGAGCGATCATAATAAGCCCAGCCTCGTTCTTTCCCTAATTTGTTCATGCCTGCTTGAGTCGATGGGAAAAATGTATCTGCTGCCCATTCTGTGTTTTCTCCAACAAAACCTATTGAATGGGAACCTACCTGAAGTTTTGATAGATCATGACCTGCATGAGCAGCGGCTTTTTTATACAGCTGTACAATGGGAGCAAACTGCATTGGACTACCTCCAATAATAGCGAGCATAAGAGGTAATCCTAGAAGACCTGCTCTGATGGCAGACTCTTGATTGCCTCCGCTGCCAATCCATATTGGTAAAGGATTTTGAACAGGTCTAGGATATACTCCTAAATCATTAATCGCAGACCGATGTCCACCCTCCCATGTGACTTTTTCAGATTCACGTATTTTGAGCAACAATGCTAAATGCTCTTCAAACAGCTCATCATAATCCTTCAAGTTATAGCCAAATAAGGGGAAGGATTCGATAAAAGAACCTCGTCCTGCCATAATCTCTGCGCGCCCATTTGAAATACCGTCGAGTGTAGAAAAATCCTGAAAAACTCTTACAGGGTCAGCAGATGAGAGCACTGTCACTGCACTAGTTAATCTAATTTTTTTCGTCTGAGGTGCTGCAGCTGATAGAACCATTGCTGGGGAAGCAGCAGCGTAATCCATCCTATGATGCTCACCAACCCCAAAAACATCTAGTCCTACTTGATCAGCTAAAATTATTTCCTCAACAACTTCACGCAATCGTTGTGCGTGACTTATCACGGCCCCAGTGTGAACATCTGGTTTCGTTTCTACAAAAGAAGTAATACCTATTTCCATTTATGATTTCTCCTTGTCTGATTAGTTTTTATCCATCATGATTCTTGTAGAAATAGAGTGATCAGTTTAACGCCATGTTAATTAGCACCTTGTTATTTCATTAAATCCTTACTCGGCTAGTCATTGCCCAAAAAAGAAGGGCGAAGGCACTAACAGAGGCCCCTAGCAGGCAAACCCCTCCCCAGCCAAAGTATGAGTACATTTGTGTTGAAGCAATGGATCCGCTTGCACCGCCAATAGAATAGAACACCATATAGCCAGCTGTAAGTCGACTTCGTGCTTCAGATCGCAGTGGAAGAATCATAGCTTGATTTGTAACATGAACAGCTTGCACCGCCAAATCAAGAAGAATTATGCCGATGACTAGCGCAATTAAAGAATGTTCAAGATAACGGATGAACAACCATGAAAGCAGTAGTAGAGCTAAAGAAATACCTGTCGTTCGCTGTCCATAACCTTGATCGGCCAATTTCCCTGCTCGCGCTGCTGCCAATGCTCCAGCTACTCCTACAAGGCCAAATGCTCCAATCGCGCTGTGAGATAGAGCGAACGGAGGTGTACTAAGCGGCAGTACTAGTGAAGTCCACAAAATGCTAAAGTCAGCAAAAATCAGCATGGCTAGAACGGAGCGGATTCGTAATGTTCTTTCCTGAATAAACAAATCAAGCACTGACCTAATTAACCGAATATAGGACAATGATGTTACCTCACGTTCAGCATGAGGTAACACCTTGGCAAACATACAAACCATCAAAAGCATAATGACAGCAGATACCAGATATACAGAGCGCCAGCCTGCAAGATCGGTTACTACACCAGCGAATGTTCGAGCGAGAAGTATACCAATAACAATGCCGCTTGTTACAATCCCAACAACCTTGCCCCTTTCGGCAGAGGAAGCCATTGTCGCTGCGAATGCCACAAGTGTCTGTGTCACAACTGCGAGTAGCCCCACCAAAGCCATACCTGCAAAAAGTACGATGCTTGAGAAGGCAGTACCAACGATAGCTAGAGCCATTGTAGATAACAACATTTGACCAATTATTAATCGACGTTGGTTCAGTAAATCTCCAAGAGGTACCAGCAATAGTAAGCCTAATCCGTAAAAAATCTGTGTGATGGTAATAACGATACCAATAATGGAATGATTAATACCAAATGCCTCAGACAATTGATCAAGCAAGGGCTGTGCAAAGTAAATATTAGCGACAGATATTCCACAGACAGCAGCAAACAACAATGTAACAGCTCGTGATATAGATGACTGTTCTTTCATGTTAGATAAGGCTGTGGATGATGAAGAATCTGTTATTTCGTTGTAAAGAGGCGGATGTTCTAAATTTGTCTGTAGTTTACACATGCTTTCCCTCCATTCACAGTAAATTGTAATTATAACATACCGTTCGGTACAATATAATTATTGGTAAATATATCTTAACGTTCTCTTGAATGTCAACTAATTATTTATAAATCAAAAAATACTGAGTGTTTATTTGACATGAATACTACTCGTATATATAATAATTACATACTATTTGGTATGAATTTAGTGTCAATAAAAATAATCCTTATAATTAGAGTATAGAGGTGTGTTCTTATGGCAAGAACCCGTGAATTCGATGAAGGTCAAGTTTTAGAAGCAGCAATGCAGCTATTTTGGGAGAAAGGATATGAGGCAACTTCGTTAAGTGACCTCACCTCTAGAATGGGTATTCAACGCCCTAGTATTTATTCGACTTTTGGAGACAAGAAAGAATTGTTTGAAGCCGCGCTTCGAAGATATACAACGTCTCGTGCATCTGATATACGATCTAGACTTCAACAATACTCGTCTGTAAAAGAGGCATTTTCAATCTTTTTTGCAGATATTATTACAGAGGAATACGAGGAAGATTTCAGTAAAGGTTGTTTTTGTATCAATACAATGGTAGAGCTTGCTCCTCATGATGAGAAATTTGAAGTCCTGACTAGAGAACATCAAATGTACTTAGCCGTTATTTTTCAGGAGACAATTGAACGAGGAATCCAAACTGGTGAGCTGGATGCCAACACAGATGCAAAGTCTTTAGCACAGGCATTGATTGTATCGTTAATTGGTATAACAGTTATGATGAAATCTCGACCACAACGCTCATTTGTTGATAATGCAATTACAGCAACACTCACATTATTAAAGTAATGCGTTTGAGCATTAAACCAAAATTTCAATAGTTACAAACCTAAGTCCTCCTTTAGAGCAAATTTTCTAAAGGAGATTTTTTATGCTATAAATTCTCACTTTATTGAAACGATTTACAAATCTGTATCATCTAACATATAGAAACAAGAAAGGAGGATGGAAAAGTTGCAGGAAAAGTCACTATTACTAAAGGCGAAAAAGGGTAATAACAAAGCTTTTGTGGAGCTGTTGCAGAATGAAAAAATAAAGCTATATAAAATGGCCTATATTTATATGAAAAATGAAAATGATGCTTTAGATGTTGTACAGGAGACGGTAGCAAGAGCCTATAGCAAAATCCATACAGTCAAAGAGGAGCGCTATTTTACCACATGGCTGATGAGGATTCTAATCAATACAGCCATCGAGACGCTTCGAAAAAATCAAAAAATAGTACCTATCTTGGAACAACAATCAGAGCAAATCCAAGTTTCAAGCTATGATGAGAGACTAGATTTACTACAAGCTATTGAGCAGCTTGAAGAGAAATATAAAACTGTCATTCTATTGAAGTATTATCGTGATTTATCTACAAAGGATATTGCTGATTTATTAGATTGTCCAGAGGGCACAGTTAAGACAAATGTGCATAGAGGTATACAGCAGCTAAAAAAATATTTTAATAGGGAGGGAGAGAATTATGGAGAACAATATTAAGAAAGTAATAGAGAGCATCGATGTCCCAATGGAAAAGCTAGATTTTGCTATTGAAAAGGGGATGGGCATACAAAAGAAAAAAGACAAGAAAATATGGAAAAGAGTCATCCTTTCAAGTGTGGCAAGTATAGCTTTAATTGTGGGTTCCGGTTTTATTTCTCCTAAAATGGCAAGTGTGTTAGCAGACGTGCCACTTATTGGTTTTATGTTTAATATAAAAGAACATGATAAAGGATTGGAAACAGCGCTTTCTGATGACAATAAGGCAGTCCTAAATAAGACAGTTACTAGTAACGGTACAGCTCTTACAATAGAGGAAATTGTGTTTGATGGAGCACGGTTAAATGTGATTTTTTCAATGCCGGAGTATAAGGATCTATCACCAGCCATTATATCTGTCAACGGGAGAGAGCTAAATGTTGGTGGAAATTCCAAAGTCTTAGAAGATAAAGATATATTTCGTGGTTTATTAGAATTTCCGATCGCTGAAGAATTACCTGATAAATTTGATTTAACCATAAAGTTTCTACAGGTGGGTTCTACAAAAGGAGAATGGCTATTTTCTACACCTATTAAAAAGGTAAATAATCATAGCAATAAAGTAATTGCTGGTCAAACAGGGAAGGTAAAAGGTTACGCCTTTGTTGTAGAAAGCATGGACAGCTCAACAACAACGACAAAGATCAAAGTGAAATTTGATGCGACTATGGACAAATTATTTTCTGAAGAGTCCGGTGTCCTAAATGCGACAATAATGGATCAGCATGGCACGCCACTTAAAATATTGGACCAACCAGGAAGTGGCGATGACAAAAGTACAACTTACACGTACTTAATAGAGCCCTTACGTCAAGATATTACTGAGGTAAGAATAGCTTACTATTTCTTCCCGTTTAACTTAAATCGTAAGGATTTAATTGTACCACTAGCAGACTCATTCCCACAGCGAATATCACAGGAAAAGATGGGTGATTATGTCATAACTGGAGTAACAAAAAAGGAACATGAGGCTACACTTTCTTTTTATATCGATAGTGAATTTCCTTTTGATGATACACTTACACCTTCCTTTTTTGAGATTGTGTCAGATTCAGGAGAAAGTCTTATCACTAATTATGTTCATGCAGTTGGACCAAATAAGTATGAGGTATCTTATCAAGCAAATGTAGGGAAACCAATTGTTCATACTGTAACGACACCATATATGGAACTAGAGCCATCTGCTATAGTCACGATCCCAGTAAAATAGTTGTAAAAGATATCTATGAGAATTCTCAGTTAATTGAGGAGCTCATAGATTTTTATATGTACTTAGAATCTCTAACGGTACTAGTTTATAAGTAAAAAAGATAAATATTCAGTTATTTATTTTATTTATCTATATTAAGCAATAAAATTTACTATAATCTAATGAAAAATTAATTTTTCCAATAATCTAATTGTTGACTCAATTCTAAAAAGTATATAATATACTAATTATTAGAAAATTTTATATTTATTAGTTATTAATAAGGGGTGGTTATTATGGCGAAGTTTTTACGAACGAAGTCAATCGAGCAAGCCAATAAAATAACCGAAGTTGAACGCTTTAAACTTAAACGTGAACTTGGGTCATGGCAATTAATGCTATATGTTTTAGGAGCCACAATCGGAGCAGGGATATTTGTTTTACCTGGAACTACTGCAGCTCTACATGCTGGACCTGGAGTTATCGTTTCATTCCTCATCGGTGGGATTGTAACAATTGCAGTTGGACTAGCGTATGTAGAATTCGCAGCAATGGCACCTGTCGCCGGAAGCGCTTACACCTATTCCTATATTGCGTTAGGAGAAATTATCGCATGGATGATTGGGTGGGATTTGCTTTTAGAATTTACGGTTATTGCTAGTACCGTCGCAGTTGGCTGGAGTGGGTACGTAGATTCATTTTTACAATCTGTAGGTATACATATACCCGAAGTTCTTACAAAAGACATTGCACATGGCGGGATTGTCAATCTACCAGCAGTAATAGGATGGCTTATCGTGGCTTGGATTGCATTGAGCGGGATTAAGAATGTGGGTCGTTCAAATACATTATTTACAATTGCAAAGGTTGCAGCAATTATTTTGTTCCTTGCCATCGGTGCATTCCACATTAATCCTGTAAACTGGACGCCATTTACACCATTTGGTTGGTCAGGTGTCATGGCTGGAGCAGCGTTAGTATTCTTTGCTTTTACAGGTTTTGATGGTGTAACAACAGTACTTGAAGAAGTCAAAAATCCACAAAAAACAATACCAAAAGCTTTAATTGGTGGGCTAAGTGTATTAACGCTTATTTATGCTCTTGTTGCAGCGATATTGACAGGGATTGTACCATTCCCTGATTTAGATGTTCCAAACCCAACAGTATTTGCGTTACAATCTGTAGGTATTCAATGGGGAGGCGCTATCGTCGCGGTAGCAGTTATCTTTGGATTACTTGCTACAATGATTGCAAATACTACTAGTGCTACACGTGTTCTATTTGCGATGAGCCGTGATGGACTTCTCCCAGAGCGTATTGCACAAACGAATAAAAAGACCGGCGTGCCTGTTCTATCTATTTTCATCGTTGTATTGACAGGTATTCTATTATCTGGATTTTTATCGATTGGTGAATTAGCGGAATTTGCTAACATCGGAGGTTTGACTGCGTTTGCATTAACAACAATTAGTGTAATTGTTCTTCGTTACACGCGACCAGATCAACCTCGCGCATTTAAAGTGCCAGCAATATGGCTTGTTGGGATAGTAGGTGTTGGTGGATCACTTGCATTAATTTTCAGTCTGCCAATATTTACAATACTGCGCTTTTTAATTTGGCTAGCAATAGGCTTGGTTATATATATAGCCTATGGATACAAACATGCTAAAGTAAAATAGTGCATAGAGCTTGTCTCAAAAAGGGCTTTTTAACCAAAATGAATAACATGTGAAAGGCAGAAACGTTGTTAATACAATGTTTCTGCCTTTTCAATTTCATGTTATTTTACTCAAAAAGGGACTTATGAGACAGCTCCTAATTTACAGATAAAAATGCAAACCAAAGCGCACATTTCTACGAACATCTACATATGATAAGGTTACATTTCCTTACATGCCCAGGCATCAATCTCCACCTTTATGGAAGGTGCAGCAAGGGCTACCACATACATTAAGGTCGTACATGGAAGATGCTGTCCAAGAAAATCACTTATTATTTGCTTTCGTTGCTCTGCGTTCATCTCCCCAACCAAATAAAAAGCAAGCTTCGTTAAATCCTGAACTTCCATATTGGCACTTTCAAGATTCTTTCGGATATTTTCTAGCGCAATCTTCAATTGAGCTGTTGACTCTTCAGGTATCGTTCCGTCCTTCTCCATTCCGATTTGTCCAGATAATGTTAACCATCTCTGAGGTCCTGTTACTTCAATTTGATGTACATAAGGAGCGACTGGTTGATGAATTTCCTTAGGGTTTCTTGTAATCTTCATAAAAATCATCCTATCTATTTTTAAGTTTAAAATTATGTTAAAAATAACATACTGATACTAATGATTAAAAATTATATTTAATACTATTATAAAGGAACATAAATTGGATATGCTCATTCAAAAGGTTATAATAGATAAATAGAATTAAGGCTTGTAACGCTGATATAGCTTTCAATAAAGTACAAAAGTATTGTTCTCCATTTTAAATTTGATAAGGCATGCAATTCTTTTCCGCTCCCTGGGTTTAACATTCATCCCTTAAGACACTTGTAAGGCAAATATAAGTAAGTCTTATTTCAAGAGATGATGGAAATAATAATCCAAAGAAGGGGGAGTATTTACATAAGAATGATACATAATGTTTTACATCAATTTATTAATTGCTTATGTTCATTTGATAGCGAAACTGGAGCAGTAAAAACAGCGAAGCCGTTTTGTAGAAGGAGTGAATACATGAGTAATTTCTTTCGTAGCAATGGATTTAAACGCTTTATTATTCTAGTCGGAATCGCTGCTGCACTCTACTTAATGCGCAGTATGATTAATCTTATTCTTCTTACCTTTATTCTTACCTATTTAATGAATCAATTAACTACGAAGACAACAGCAAAAGTTCGAAAGTACGTACCGATGAATGAAAAAGCAGTAACTGTTACCCTTTATTTGTTGTTAGTGGCAGGAATTGTTGCGGTAATCTATAAGTATTTGCCAGTAGTTACCCAACAGATTACACAGCTTTTTGATCTTATTTCTAGCTTTAATTTGGATCCAGATGATAATGAGATTGCCAGATATTTGGCACCTACCTTTGAAAAGATTGAACTTGGTAAATATTTAGAGCAGGGCGTGGACCTGACTCTTAAAAATATTACGAATATTGGTAAAATCATTTTACACATCTTTATTTCGCTGATTTTGAGCTTGTTTATTTTGCTTGAGAAAAAGAGAATTATTGAATTTACAGCAAAGTTTAAAGAAAGTAAGATTGGTCCTCTTTATGATGAATTAAATTATTTTTCAAGAATTTTCATTCGTTCTTTTGGTAAAGTGATTGAAGCACAATTTATTATAGCAGCAGTGAACTGTATTTTATCGGTTATAGCTCTATCTATTATGGGCTTCCCACATTTAATTGCCTTGGGAATCATGCTCTTTGTATTAGGATTAGTACCTGTCGCAGGGGTTATTATTTCCTTAATTCCACTGAGTATTATTGCATATAGCATTGGTGGTTTAATGTACATTGTCTATATCTTAGTAATAGTGATGGTGCTACATGCTATAGAGGCATACTTCTTAAATCCAAAGCTAATGTCTGCAAAGACGGACCTTCCTATTTTCTATACATTCATCGTCATACTCTTCTCGGAGCATTTCCTTGGTGTATGGGGATTGATTATAGGTATTCCATTATTCATGTTTCTACTTGATATTCTGGGAGTTACGTCCTCGGAGGATGAACTACAAAAGGCTACGACTGTGCATGAAAATAAACAAATCGAATAGCAGTATCTTTCAAAAAGGAATCAAAAGATTAAATGATTCCTTTTTGATTTTATAAATTAGCATTATCAATGCTTAAAGAGATAAAAATAAAGAAAGCGACACCGATATGTGATATATTACATATCAGTAGATAAAATATTTGGAGGCATTGATGATGGAACAATTCGATTCTAAGAAAAAGCTTAAACGGACGTTTGTACGTGAGGAGGCATATACGATTATAAGAGATTGGATTGTTGATGGAACTTTAAAGCCCAATCAACAATTGAGAGACAAGGAATTAGCTGAACAATTAGGAGTTAGCCGAACACCAATTCGAGAAGCATTATTGCGCTTAGAAGATGAAGGGTTTGTACAAACAAAGCCTAATCGTTCAACGACTGTATCCCCTATTGATGCTACTGAAGTATACCATCTCTATTCTATTGGCTGTACGCTTGAACAATTAGCGATGAAACAGATATTTGAACATATAGCAGATGATCATCTAAAAATAATGGAAACAATTAATCTTAAACTTAAAAAAGCAATAACTGAAGGAAAACAATTAGAAGCAGTAGAACACGATAACGAGTTTCATGAAGTTTTTATTGAGATATCTCAAAATAAGGAATTGAAACGAATACTTGCGGGTGTCAGACAAAAACTTAGACGTGTTGAATTATATTATTTTAATTTAGTAGAGGATGTTCAATTTTCCTATGAGGAACACTTACGTATTATCGAAGCTATTAGGCAAAAAAATTTATCAGTAGTACTTAATGAAATTGAACAAAACTGGACATTAAGTTTTGCTAGAATCCAAAATCACCTAATTGGTTAATTCATAGAACGAACAAAGGGGCTTGCAATGAGTAAAATACAAAGCTATATCAAGGAATATCATCCAGTTGTACATGTATTAGTTTTCGGCACTGTTTTAATTACCCTAACAAGCTCTATGAGTATGCCCTTTTTAGCTATTTTTTTAAGCCAGTCTGTAGGCTTAGATTTTGCGACCATTGGATTTATTATTGGTGTAGGTCCCTTAGCTGGAACCTTTTGTGGGTTAATTGGGGGAGTTCTTTCAGATTTTATTGGAAGAAAGAAATTAATGCTTCTTTCTTTAATAGGGTTAAGTATAGCGTTTGTAGGTTTTATCACTACGGCTAATATTATGGGCTTACTTTTTTTTAGCATTCTTAGAGGAGTAGCTCAGGCTTTTTTTGGTACTGTTTCTAAGGCACTAATGGCTGATTTAACACCAGATCATAAAAGATATAAAATGTTCGCTAATCGTTATTTAGCATCGAATATTGGTTATTCAGTTGGTCCTATGCTAGGAGCATTATTAGGTATAGGAGGCAGTACGATAGCATTTGTATTAACTTCTGTTGTGTATATCATCTATGCAATTGTTTTATTTCTTATACTTAGAGCTATTGATGATAATGAATCAGTATCTGAGGAGAGCATTAATATAGCATTATTATGGAATACAATGCGTAAGGACACGCCATTATTATTATTTATTATTGGAGGAATATTATTAACGACTGTGCATGGTCAAATGTCTGTGACACTTTCTCAACACCTACAGGCAAATATCGTGGATGGCATAAAATTATTTGCAGCGCTGATGAGCATTAATGGTTTCACTGTATTAATACTTCAAATACCAGTAACGAGATGGTCAGAGCGATTTACATTTACACAAAGAATCTTATTTGGATGTATTTTATTTGCGATTGGAGAAGCTGGGTTTGCCTTTTCAATCAATTGGACACCATTCATTATCTCGATGTTTATTTTTACTTTAGGTGAAATACTTGTTATTCCTGCTGAGTATGCTCAAGTAGATGAAATTACACCATCCCATTTACGTGGAACTTACTATGGTGCTCAAAGCTTAGGGGAGTTTGGAAATTTTGTAGGTCCTTGGTTTGGAGGCATCTTGCTGTCAGTATATGGAGGAACAACGATGTTTTTATTCATGGCTTTCATATCCCTTTTAGGTAGCTATTTCTTTTATTTAGGGAAAAGGAATTATACTAAAAATTTAATTGTTAATGGAAAATTATGATACAAAATGGATAGTTAAGAAAATGGAGCTTCTTTTAGGGGCTCCTTTTATATTTCATCTATAACTATAGTATTATTACTCTAAATTATGTAAAATTATCCATAAGGGGGTGTTATAGTGAAAAAAGTATTTTTAACTTTATTAACGGCAACATTAGTATTTTCGTTCACATCATTAAATGCTGAAGTAGAAGCGAAAGAGACATTTAAAAACTGCAAAGAACTAAACAAAAAATACCCTAAAGGTGTAAAAAAGGGACATTCAGCGTATTCAGCAAAGCTTGATAGAGATAATGATGGTTGGGCTTGTGAAAAATAAAAAGTAACCAATATAAACCCCTTTCGTTGCAATATTACGAAAGGGGTTTTCTCCATTATAGCACTGTCTTTTATACTACCGGTCTGAAAATTGTATGTGATTTTCTTTTCATAAATATAAAAATTAGCAGTGCGGTAATTCCCTCAGCAACAGGGAAGGTCCACCAAATAGCTTGAGGACCAAGAATCTTAGGCAACAGCACAAGTGTAGGTATGAATAATACAATACTTCTTAATAACATAATAGTTGTGGCAAGTCGAATTTTTTCAATAGATTGGAAGAATTCTGCATACACCATATTCATGCCTAGAAATACATAACCAATAGCAAAATGAACGAAGCCCTGTGCAGCCATATTACGAATTTCAAATGTACTATCTCCGAACAGTGCCATTAACTGTGATGGGAATAACATGGCGATAATAGCAGTTGTTAAGCCAAAAATAAGTGCTGTGGCAGTGCCGATTTTCAAGAGTGCCGTTAATCTTGCTACTAATCTTGCACCATGATGATAGCTAACTAGGGGCTGAAGCGCCATACCAATACCAAGAAAAACGGTTAGCAGTACTGTATGAATATAGTTCACCATTGCGTAGGCAGTAATTCCGTCTGAACCTAAATAGTGTAAGAATGTCACGTTATAAAGAATGACGATTACTGCTACTGATGCTTCAACAATAAAGCTTGGTAGCCCGATTGAAAATATTTTCTTTAAATCAGAGATGCTGAAAAAATGACGTACAAATCTTAATTCGGATTGCTTTCTGAAGAAATGTAGGAAGAGTACTGACATACCAATAATTGTGGAGATTGCTGTAGCTAATGCACAGCCAGTTACGCCGTAATTGAATATGAAAATAAAGATGTAGTTTAAGATAATATTTAAAACAGATGTAGTGATTAAACCCATCATTGCCAGCTTTGGATTGCCGTCATTACGAATAAAAATGCTTAGTAAGTTTTCAATTGTATAAAACACACCAAAGATTAAAATAACGTGTAGGTACTCTTGAACATAAGGATAGGTAGTATCACTTGCTCCAAATATATAGGAGACTTCTTTAAGATTTAATAAAAGGCATAGAATCAGTGTCAGAACGACAACAATCATTACTGTGAATGCTAGTGTAAAGATTTGATGTGCTCGCTTTTTATTACCTTCACCAAGAGAAATCGAATATAATGTAGCTCCGCCCATGCCAATCCAAAGAGAAATGGAAAGAAGAATAGAAAAAATGGGAACAGCGATATTTACACCTGCTAAAGCTGTAGGTCCAACACCATGGCTCACAAAAATGCCATCAACTAAAATATTTACTGACATTAGTAACATACCGACCATAGCGGGGAATAGGTATGATAAAAATAAAGGCTTTAGAGGCCTTGTTTCGATTGGATTAATGGTTGTCATGGTTATGCACCACCTTAACCATTACTTTTTCACCCTTGTCATCCAACTCCCCGTTAAAAACAAATCCAAAATTTTTATATAGCTGAATGGCTGCAAGATTGTCGTCATAAACGCTTAAATAAATGTTTTGGCAGCCATATGTAGCTACCAGATGATCAATAAGCTGCTGTAAATAGTATTTCCCTAACCCTTTGTGCTGATATCGCTCATCAATAAAATAGCGATCTAACCAAACACGTGCTGAATTGTCCACATGAGGGAACATACCATACATAGCAAAGCCTACTGCTGTATCCCCTCTGTACAAGCCAACAGGTATAAAGCGTTTATCGATTTCAGCTTCTGCTAAGCATTGGTCCGTACTTTCAATAAAATTTTGCTGATTATCTGCGATGCGTAATGTTAAAATTTCCTCTTTGTTTAAAGCTGTGATGTCACGTATCTCCGTGAACATAATGTCAAAACCTTTCTATTTTTATTGTGAATAGCTACAATTTAATGTATATAGTTACTATATAGTCAAGGAGAGAAACTTAAAAATGTTTAACAAAAATGTAAAATATTTTACAACTGGTGAATTTGCGAAAATCTGTAAGGTTAATAAACAAACACTTATTTATTACGATCAAATTGGCTTATTATCGCCCATCATGAAGGATAATAAGGACTATCGCTATTATTCAATTGCTCAATATGAATTTTTTAGTGTCATTGAGCTGTTAAAGGCGGTAGGTATGTCTTTGAAGGAAATTCAAAAATATATGGCTGAAAAATCACCTGAAAATTTTCTAGACTTAATGCATCAGCAAAAGGAGATTGTCGCCAAAAAACGAAGAGAGCTGGAGATGATTGAAGGCATTATCGATGTCAAAATTGATTTAACAAAGGAGGCCCTGCATCTTGATTTTGATAGCATTACAATTGAGCATTTACCAGAGGCAACATTATACTTAAGTCGAAATATAGAGGATTCGACGGAGGAGCAATTTGTTAAGGCTGTCTCTGATTTTATTGATGAGTTGGATCGCTCCCAATTAGACACAGGTTATCCAATTGGGGGAATTACAAGGAGGGAGCAGGTGTTAGCAGGTAACTATGATAATTATAGTTACTTGTATATTGAGCAGCCGCATCCACAGGAGGGTCATCCTTATTTCAGGGCGATTGAAGGAGATTTTATTGTGGGATACCATGTAGGAACATCCACGACACTTGGCGAATCCTACAAGCGGTTATTTAAGATCATGAGTGAAAAGGGCTACGAACTTGGGCAATACGTTTATGAGGAATATATTTATGATGCAGTTATTAAAAATCGTGAAGAGGAATATGTAACAAAAATTATGGTGGAAATAAAAAAAGGGTGTTGAAGCATTTTTGACTATCAACACCCCAAATTATACAAGCTTCTACTATGCTTTAGTGCAAAGTTAAGTTTATTTCCGGATGTGCTTCCTGTATTTTATTTAACTTATTGTCATGGATTCCTTTTAAATTTTTATCAAAAAAGCCAAGTGATAGTTCATTGATTAATTTATAGATTGCATTTACATCTGCACCAGATTCATTAATAATCGGCGAAACGGCTGCTAAATCTGTAAACCTTCCGTGATTTGTTTTTGGAATAATAGCTGTGTAGACACCAGGCTTTTCAATTGTTTTATTTCTTAGATAAGACTCTACAAACAATTCATCACGATTACCTGGTTGCTTGCTATATGCCTCCTTCATAAAGTTAATAGATGCCTCAGCATTCATCAGCATCAATGGTTTTTCAGGACCATTTGATGGCATTGAATCACCATACAATCCACCATCCATATCAATTGCTGCTTTAATGCGACTGTCCTTTACAAGCATTTGAGCAGAAGTAGCACCACCAAAAGAGTGACCTAACATACCAATATTGTCATAGTCAATTAGTGAGGCTATTGCATGGAATTTCTTATCAAAATTTCCTTTGATGACTTCATCTAAAACAAATGATGTATCCTGCTCCCAAAGTATGATTCGATTATTCAAGAACGTAATTGTGTTTTTAATTGGTGTAAAATCAACACAATCGCCATCAGGGAATATGGTTGTTGTCGCATCACCTGTAAAATTAAGAGCAACAACAATATAGCCATGACTTACTAATTCTTCAAGTTGGAAAGTATTTTGGCGACTATATAAACTCATGCCATGTGCAAACAATAGTAGTGGGGGGGTATTGGCTTTTTTCCAAATGGTACCTTACTAGACAAGGAAGGGGTAGTTATTGTTTATCCTGATGGGCAATCAGGACCATCCAACTTTAGACCTCGTGCCTGTACACAAAAGGTGAGGGGACAAGAGGTGACATCGGAAGAAGGCCATCAAAGAAAGAATAAAACAATAGCCTATTTAATAGAAAAGGGTATTCCATATACAGAGTCACTCCCGCAACTTCCACCAATTGGGGCTTGTCAGTTTAAAACTAAAGAGGATATTGCTAGGAGAGCTGCAGCTTTACTAATTGTTATTCAATTTGCTTGTGATGTGGCACAAGGAGAAAATGTAGAGGAATCAAGAGACTTTTTTATCAGTATGTTGCGTAAATATGAAGTAGAAGACATTCTAACTGACAATGAAAGAGCCTTTTTATATAGTCAACAGCCAAATGCACAGGAAGCCATTAATATTTCATGGCAATATGAGGCTTATTGGACACTAATTTGGGTACTTGGATTTGTTGACAAGCTTGATTTTCCTGATGAAGTATGTGATTGTGAGTATGCTATTCAAGTTATTTCTAACTGCGAAACGTTTGAGCAATTTTATTTTCAAACTACGATGCGTAGCCAGGAAGAAATTTTGGATGAAGCCGACAAAATATACAGGCTACACTGGGCTTGCGTAGACAATCGCATACAAAACAGAACGGCTCCTGCTGGTATAAATGAAAGTATTGTTGTGGAAATGCGCAGAGGCTTATTCTGGTTGATTGGTCATCAAAATGAAGACTGGGATACGATTTCGATGGATACTTAAAAATAGCAAACTAGAAAAACTAGTTTGCTAAATGCTAAAAATTTATTCGATGTAATTTGGAATACTTACTTTATCGATTAAAAGGATGCCATCAAATTGATCACGAGGAACAAAGCTCTCTTGTATAACTCCCCAACTATAGGATATACGTGGCTCAAACATCCATGAATTACCTCTTTCATTTTGACGATTTCGTAAATCAATAAATGTGTATGGCTTTTTCGTTAAGGAAAGGATATCCTCAGTAGATCCTTTGACTGGAGGTAATACAGACCAAGTTTCACGTGCATTGCTTGCATTTTCTCCACTTGCCATATATAGACCAAGTACATAGCTATATTTTTTATAGATGTCTGGTAGACGTTCACCCATTAAGTTTAGCGCATAAGGGGACCCCATTACTTCAGATTGGGCCTTGCGAATATGATCATTATGTGCCCAAACAATAAACTTTTCAGTCGGATAAATCTCATCTGCTAGCCAAAGTAAATTTTCCAACATGCCTTGATCCCGCCATTCCATAGTTTTAAAGAATGAATCATATTTATTTTGCTCAATATCGATATTTGATTGAATAGATAGTTCTACATACTCTTCTGCTAAGCGTATACGGTCAGCTAATGTACGTTCCATAAGCTTTGTAATATGAGGTTCGCTCGGATAAGCTGCTTTTAACTCTTTCTCTTTAAGCTGTACTTGTGATTTTACTTGTTTATACACATCGATAATGCTTGGTTTGGCCTTTTGATATCCTTTTAAATCTTTGCTGTAGGTCCAATCTACAAGCTGATTCTCTACTTCACTGAACTGTTTAGCAAGCTGATTATTTTCTAGCCAGCCCCCATCTGTAAAGGCACCTTGTTGTTGAATATCAAAGCCAGCTAACATTAAAGGCTGCTCTGTAGCTTGAGTTTTCTTAGTATACTCAAATAACGGTAGGGTCTCTTTAGACCACCATACACCAAAAATTCCATCCTTCATTGTCTGCTGAGCCGATTGCTTGTCAATTTGTCCCTGAGCATTCATAACGTTCCCCATGCCACTTTCAAAGGCAAGGACGTTGTAGCCCATTTCTTGATGTAAAAACTGAATGATACGTGTTTTTGCTAGGCTAAACTCGGCTACACCATGCGAGCTTTCTCCTAAAAAAACAATACGCTTATCGTGTAATAAGGGCTTTAGCATCTCTAAATCTTCAAATTTACTGGATGCAATTTTTGTTGATTCAAAGGATTCAGGCTGAATGGAATTTAAACTATATGCATGGTCATTCACCCAATTCTTCCAGTCATGTAGTGCTTCATTGGATGTACGAGCTTGCTTTACTTCTGATCCCTGCTCTAAACTTGTCTGCTCTGCTATCCTTGGAGCAGCCACTGCCGCATTTGCATTCCCATTAAATGCTATAAAACTTGTCAATGCAATACTTAAAGATAATAGCATTTTATTTCTTTTTCCTTTTGTCATTGTCCATCAATCCCTCGCAATAGATTGAATCAAATTATACGCAGGTAAGTTTAAAGTTAAGGAGATTTCTGTTTAAATTTTGTTTAAATTTGGATTTACGTCTTGAATCAGGAAAATAGAGTAAAAAAACCTCCAAAAGTGAGATACCTAAAAGAAAGGATACACTGTGGAGGTGCTGTATTTAACTCATTTATAGTGATATGTGCTAGCCCTGTGATTGTTGCGTTGTATTTGATTAAACCATGCACGATCCTTTTCTTCCTGCTTTAATGTACTAACGATTGTTGATGAGCAGCTAATACAAATTTTTGCCTGTGTAATCTGGCCACATCGTTCACAAGGGGCACCTAGATTAGGGAAAATTGAATTTTTTAACTTTCCTGCCTTCACCCATTTATAAAGCAGCTCAGAGGAAACCCCCGTTAATGCAACGACCTCATCATTTGTTAAAAAGCGATTATTTTTTCTAAGTAAAAAGTGATGTAATTCAGAAAATATATCTTCCTCTCGCACATCAATTTTTTTTGCAAATCGGTGCATAATAACTCCTCTCCTTATCCTTTTAATTGATGATTTTTCCAATATCCTCGTTTAAGATGACTGGCTGTTCATCATACTTATAATTTTCCCAGCGATTGCGAGCCAATTTACGATATTTATTGGAAACATTTCGATCTGCAATTAATCGAGAGAATCCTTTTTTTGCTTCAGTCATGTCACCAAGTCGTAGGCTTAATTCTGCGTGTAAAAATTGAATTCTTTCACTGCCTTCTTGATTGGAGGCAAATGATTTACTGTAAAAATCTCTTGCTGCAAAGAGGTAGCGCATTTCCGATTCCTGATCCTCTTTTAAGCGATATAACCAGGCTATTTTTAAAGCGAAATTTGCCATAAGAAGTGATTCTTCCATAGAGGCTCTGGACACTAAATAAGCAAGCTTAAAACTTATAATGGCATCATCAACTGTACGCTCTTGACAGATATTCATAGGTTTTTGAAGCTCTTTAATGTATAGCTCATCGATAAGGAGCATGAAAGGCCCATAGGTTCTTGTCATGGATTTATGGTAGGCATAGCCACAATGTGGACAAACAGCAACTTCATATAACAATGGATTTAAGCCCTCATAGACTGGCATGAAATCCGTTTGCTCCTCAACAATTTTATAACGATTAGGGCGTACCTTATATGTGGTAAAGTGCTTTTTGCAAAACTTACAATCCACACTACTTTCATAGTAGTAAATGTTAAATGCCATAAGAATCAACTCCTTTACTCTTAATTAATTGTTGTTTCTTTTGTTCTATTTATACGATGAGTATTATCGTTCAATGTATTTAATTGATTATCTTCCATTTTAACAATTCTGTGTTCTTTGGTATACTCCTTTAGGATTATTAAAATAAAAATATTATTACTTTTTTTGTTTATGACCGTTTCTATATGTATTTGCAATAGTATTTATCGGTATAGTGAACAGAAGTTATATGATTTATTTAAATTTGTCAAATTACGTACAAATGTTTATGCTAATTGCGAATCATTTTAAGAACTTAAATAACGTTATTGGGTATTTATAACTATTTAAGGTGAGGGGTGTAATATGGATTGTAAAATTGTTTTTTTTGACGTAGATGGAACACTTATTAACTATGAAGATGGTTGTATTGAAGAAAGCACGAGGAGGGCAATACATCAGCTAAAACAGAGAGGGATTCGCATTGTTGCTGCTACAGGAAGACCATTATCAATGTGTCAAAATTTAAGAAGCATAGGAATAGAGACATTTATAACCGCTAACGGAGCGTATGTTAAGCATCAAAATCAGGTAATACATAAAATATCAATTGACAAAAATATTGTCCAAGCAGTTCAAGCCTTTGCTAATGAGAATAAACAAAGTCTTTCATTTTTTACAGAACAATTATTTATGAATAACGTACACAAGCCAAGGACACTAAAGGCCCTGCAAGAAACATTATCTTTATCTAAATTTCCTGAATTTCATGAGAATATTGTAGAGCAGGAAATTTATCTAATGTGTTTATATGCTAATAAAGATATTGAGCAAATATATACAGCACAATTTCCTCATTTAAAATTTAAAAGATGGCATCCGTATATTACAAATGTATTGCAATATGATGTTTCCAAATCGATTGCCGTACAGGCTGTACTTGATTATTTTAATTTTAGCCCTGAGGAAGCACTTGCGTTTGGCGATGGCGATAATGATATAGATATGCTAGAACAGGTTGGTCTTGGGGTTGCAATGGGGAATGGAAGTGAAGCTTTGAAAAGTAGTGCTGATTATATAACGAAAAAATCCATTGAAGGCGGCATATATCATGCTTTACAGGAGCTAAAAATAATTTAAGTAAGTCATTTTTGAAAGCTAATATTTTTAGTAAATTTAGAGGGGGTGTCAAAGGAAAAAATGATTGAGGCTACAGTGCTCATAAAGTTAACTACATTGAGTATGATAAGGCTAACGATAAAAAATGATTATAATGCTATAGGTGGGATGAATTTATGGCGCATCATGTGCAATCTCTTATTGAACATTACGGGTATTTTGGCATTATTCTTATCCTAGTTGGAGGGATTGTTGGGTTGCCTATTCCTGATGAAATATTTTTAACATATGTAGGATATAGCGTATATCGAGAAACACTAGCACATGTTCCAGCATTACTTAGCGCAACCATAGGCGCAATTGGTGGCATTACCTTAAGTTATTATATAGGGTATCGATTCGGGCTACCTTTATTGCATAAATATGGACCAAAGATTCATATTACTAAACAAAAAATTGATTTTACTAAAAAATTGTTTACGAAAATAGGGCCTGTCTTATTACTGATAGGTTATTTTATTCCAGGTGTACGCCATCTTACCGCATATATTGCAGCAATTAATAACTATCCATATAGAAAATTTGCCATTTTTGCTTATGCAGGAGCGTTTATTTGGATATTTACTTTTATTACATTAGGAAAAGTACTGGGTGAGAAATGGCGCTATGTAGGATTTTATTTATCTCACTACAGTATTTATCTCACTACAGTATTTATCTTATCGCAGTATTCATCATAATAATGTTGGTCATTTATTATTTTTTCAAAAAAAGAAATAAATAAGGGTCTGATTCTTCTAAATGAATGAGACCCTTATTTATTTTTAAGGTAAGATGGCAAATGAACGAACAGGGAATCCAGATGCTTTTTCTGGTTTCGGTACTATATTGAAAATGACAGCCCCTTTTGGTGGTAGCTGATCTAAATTTGTTAATAGCTCAATTTGATAAGTATCTTGCTCAAGTACAAAATATTCACCGTCTAACTTACCATTCTTGCGAAAATCTGCTGCTGAGTCAGTGTCGAAAGTCTCGTGACCAATAGCACTAACCTTTCGTTCTTTGAATAAAAATTGTAATGCCTCTAATCCCCAGCCGGGTATATGATTATGACCCTCAGCATCCTTATTATTGAATGCATCCTTATTTGGCCAGCGCTTACTCCAATCAGTACGTAGAGCAACAAATGTACCTGCTTCAATTTCCCCATGCTCAGCCTCAAAGTCAAGAATATCCTGAACAGTTAATGTAAAATCATTATTTTGTTCGGCTTCCTTCGATTTATCAATCACGATTAATGGTAGTACTAATTCTTTTAAATCCAATTCTTCTAAAAAACGTGTGTCCCTTACAAAGTGGATAGGTGGATCGATATGTGTTCCATATTGTCCTGGAAAAGAGAATTGCTGCGCAAAAAAGCCATCATCATGAGAAAATAATGTTTCAAACTTTGCGTCCTCAAACATAAAGAAGTGCGGTGAATTTGGTCCAAATGTATGTGTTAAATCCACCCATTTTTTTGATTTCAATAGCTGCACTGCATGTAAAAGTTCATTCGTCATCGTATTTACCTGCTTTCTATTAATAGTATGAGTTATTCCCTGCTTGTCCTTCTTGTTAAGATCACAACCATAAAAAAGAGCCCTCCTTGGAGAAGAGGACTCTTGTGCAAAGCAACTGATGTTAGTCTTCTCATCTTCAAGGCAATATTTTGCCAATTGGAGTTAGCACCATACCTATAGGCTGGTTGCTGAGACTTCATAGGGCCAATCCCTCCGTCTCTCTTGATAAGAAATGCAATATAAAAATTTTCGGAAATAACGATTACAAATACATTAGCATATTTATTTATAGTTTACAAGTTTGATAGGGATACATGGTTAATATTTTACAAACAAAAAAGAACGGTTATATCCAGTCGTTAACAACTCTTCTTAATCGCCCTGTTCGTTATAATGATCTGGATCTGATACATGAAGGGAGGTGCTGATCTAGTTAGCGTAAAATTCAAACAATGTCTGTAGGATACCAGAAAAACCAACTAATAGTTAAGTATTTGTTAGGGAAAGAGCCACGCTGATTAGAGGCTCTTAGGGGGAGAGATAAGTATACAAGAGGGTTCTTATGAAAAGAGCCCTCTTGTAGAAAAGGTGCTGTCACCAGCTTAAAACTAACGTAAGCTTGCAGCATTCACTATCTGTAAATACTATCCGAATATTATCAGGTGTATAGTTTGTTTCAAATTTCATAGTAATACCCGTCGAAATGATTAACTTTTCAACCTCCGATTTATTTGATTTCTGTGCAGCATCCATAAGATCATGTGCAAATTGTTCTGATCCATCAATTTTATCTGTAAGTAGCTGAGCTTGCTGCATAATTCCCTTTACTCGCTGGGCAGAAATTTTTAATTTATTTGTATTGACAGAGGGAAAGGGATTAGTATTTGTCGGCATAGCTAAATATCTAGATGGTTGGTGAAGAGCTGGATGATTTACTATTGCCAATGTTGGATAATAAGTAGGATAGATGAAATATGGATAAGGATGGTTGTAATACAGCTTAATTCCTCCTATCCACTAGCTGATACCCTATCTTATGTGCAGCAAAGACTTTCGGTGTTCACTGTTTCTAGATTTCAAGGAATGTTATATCTAGGGCATTATCAAATGAAGCAGAACAATACAGTGGATGAGCTAGGAAGAGGTAACTAAGTCGATTGGAAATAATGGAGCTTGATCAGAGATGAGCCTGGGCTGATTAAAAGTGAAGGGGACCTGATCGAAAAAGAGTTCAAGCTGATCAAAAATGGAGGGACCTGAGCAAAAAAGAGTTCAAGCTGATCAAAAACGGAGGGGACCTGATCAAAGAGAAGGCTTCGTTCTTATAAGCCTTCCTTTCACAAATTTTTATCCGAGAACACGTAAAACATCATCTATTTTTTTGTTATGGGAGAGAATGCCGTAGTTCATCCATGTTAAGAAATCAACTTCATAGACACAGTTGTTTTTTACTGCTGAGAGATTGTTCCAGGTAGTGGATTTTAACAATACTCGTTCCTCTCCTTCAAAAATTGAATGTTGCTTGTCGAAGGTAATGAATAAATGATCGGCATCTAAGTGAATAAGCTGATCAAATGTTAGATTTTTTTTTCGTGTATGAGGAGGAATATTCCATACAGACTGATGGGGTGTTAAGCCGAGATCACGATATAGAATGGGTCCCGTATAGCCGCATTCGGGTCCTGCATAAAGGCTAATGCCGATTGCAGAGATACGAAGAAAGGCTACGCTATGTCCATATACTGATTTTTGAAGCATTTTTTTTGCCATCTGCACTTTTTCCTCATACTGCTTAATGACATCTTTCATAATAGCCGTTCTACCTGTTAAATCAGCTATTTGGAACAATGTAGTACGCCAATCTTCACCTGGGTGAGATAGTTGATAAGTGGGGGCCAATTGATTTAATTGATGACAAGCTTCCCAGCGCTCTATCCCCTCATCTAGCATAATTAAAGTTGGTTTATAATAAAAAAGCTGATTCATCTGTCCGTTTTCAATATCAATATCAGGTATTTCTTGTAGCCCTAGATAATCCTGCTTGCCCCATTTTGAATGGCTAAATTGGGCGATGGGTGTAATTCCTAAAGCTACTAAAAAATCCTCTAAAAACGGTGCGAATATACGAGGGTTATTATTTTGGCTACGACGATATTGTCCAGGAGAGATGCCAACACGCTCTTTAAAGCGGCGGTTAAAATAATACTCATTGTTGAATCCAACCGTTTGGCTTATCTCAAAAATACGGTCATTCGTTGTTACTAGTAATTGCTTGGCTTTCTCAATACGTACATTGTTTAAAAAGTTTAGTGGGATTTGACCAGTAATATCCTTAAATATACGAGAATAATTCCAGCGTGGGACAGCCGCTAATTCTGCCAAACGCTCCACAGTCCAATCACATTCATAATGCTTTTGTAAATGTTTAATGGATTGCTCAACAGACTGACGGTCATTTTTCTGCTGTTGATTAGGTACATTTTGATACAAAATGAATAGCATAAATTCTTGGAAACGTATATGCTGCTCAAATAATGATAGCTCATCCATTGCTAGACGGTATCGATAAATGTTTTCTAACAGATTATTACACTGAGAAAAAGGATGGCAGCGCAGTTCTTGAAAGAGTGTAAAAATAGGAAAGCAACCCGTCTGACTTTCTTGCAATTGGATGATTTTAAATGTTAATTGATAAAAGCACAGATTCTCAGTGTTATTGTGAACATCTATTTTTTGATTAGGAGGAATGAGCACACACTTTTCTTCAGTAAGATGGATGGTTTCCTGATTACAACTCAGCTTTCCAGAGCCGCTAATAACCACAACAAGCATATAATGATTACTATGATGTAATTGCCACATTGCTGGTGGAATAGAATATGAAATTTCTTGTAATTGAAATATTTGCGATAAACTGCTCATATCTTTCTACCTTTCCTTAAGAATGTTTTTAAACAACGCAAAGAAAGCCCTAAAAGAGCTTTCTTTAAAATTATTTTACGAACCATTTTTCAAGATCATCGTATTTTAACAGGTTGGCAGTAATAGCTCCAGATTGCCAATATGTTCGGTCAGCAATATACACGTTGCCATTTTTTACTGCAGGGACTGTTTTCCAGAGCGTACTATCTAACCATTTAATTGCATCCTGGTTTTCTTCAGATTCCCATGTTCCATTAGAAGGGAAAAGAATAATATGATCAGCATCTAATTTTGGTATAGCTTCTTCTGAAAGTACCTCATGAAATTCCGTCATATCACGAGCTAGTGGGTGAGGAGTAAGTCCTGCCTCAGTGTATATATAGCCAGAGTATCGATTTTTAACGCCAAATAATGCTAGTGTTTTATCGGCTATATTTAAACGGACAACAGCAACTGTTTCATCCCCAACTGACTTATCCAACTCTGTCTTTAAAGTTGTAATACGTTGCTGATAATTATTAACAATCTCATCTGCCTTATCAGGAATGTTCAAGACATCAGCAATAGCTTTAACAATTGCTTGTGGATCTGCAAGGATTTCCTCTTTTAAGCGATAGGTAGGCGCAATTTTAGAATACTCCTCGTATTTTGCTTTATCAGCCGCGCCGTCTACTATGATTAAATCTGGCTTGGCTTGCAATAAAGCCTCCATGCTTCCTGTAATATCAAATTCTGGTGCATCCAGTTTTAGATAATCCTGTTTCCCCCAAGCTGGGTGATACCATTGGACAACGGGCTTTACCTCTAAGGCTGTTAGATAATCCTCCAAGTAAATGGCAGATACTCGCTGGGGCTTTGCAGGAATCTCTACCTCCCCAAATTCATCTTCTACAGTCCGTGTTTCCACTGTTGATTGATCCTCTTTAGCAACATCAGCCTTCTCCTTTGGCTCCTCCTTCGAATTACAAGCTCCTAATACAAACGTCAGCATAATTAAACCAAATAATGCTAACGAAAAGTGTCGAACCTTATGCATTGCTATTCACTCCTATAATTTTAATAAAGGTGTAGATTTAATCGTAATTTATAATGATAATCATTCTCGATTAATTCTACTAAATTATAGGACACATCTTTTCAACAAACAATACATATTCTCTACTTCTTTCTTATACAAAATGAAGTACAGGGATTATTGCTTTTTGTTATCGAAAAGTAGCCATAAAAGTGTAACAACCGCTGCAAGCATAACCATTAGGAATCCATACAAGGGCGTATGCGCTAACGATTGATGTCGAATAATAAAGCCTCCAATATATGAGCCTAAAAATATACCAATATTAAAAGCAGAAATATTCAATGCTGAGGCCATTGAAATAGCTGATGGCACATATTTTTCAGAAAGCAGAACCGCATAAAGCTGTAATCCTGGGACATTCATGAACATAAATAGTCCCATTGTCAGTACCATGATTAATCCGATTATTGGCGATTCAAGAGTAAAACCAATGCCAAGTAAAGCTAAGGCAAGTCCCACAAAAATAATAAAGATGGAACGAAGCGGATTTTGATTAGCGAAATGGCCACCTAGTGTATTACCAATAGCTACAGCGATACCATAGATAACTAGAATAATAACGACTGCATGTGGCGAGTAATCCATATATTGCTCTAAAATAGGAGAAACATATGTGTAAACAACAAAGGCACCACCATATCCAATTGCTGTAATGAAAAGGATTAATAACATGCGAATATTGCCTAATACTTTGCCGATATCACGTAAAGAGATTGGATTCCCATTTGATAATTGGCTAGGTACTAACAATGCATTACTAATTAAACCGATAATCCCAATAATGACGATGAAGATGAACGACATACGCCAGTCTGTTACTTGTCCAATAAACGTACCAAGAGGGACACCTGTCACAGTAGCTAATGTTAAGCCTGTAAACATAAAGGCAATAGCACTTGCTCGTTTATTTGGTTCAACTACATCGGCTGCTATAACAGAAGCGATGGACATAAACACACCATGTGCTAATGCTGAAATAATACGACCTATTAACAAGATAGAGAAGTTAGGTGCTATAGCTGCAGTTAAGTTACCAACTATAAAAATGGTCATAACAAGCAATAAAACTGTTTTTCGACTGAGACGAGATGTTAAGGCTGTTAATAATGGAGCCCCAACAGTTACACCGAGTGCGTATATAGAAACGGTTAAACCGGCTGTGCTTAAAGATATACCAAAATCATCTGTAATTAATGGTAAAAGTCCAACGCTGATAAATTCTGTGGACCCTATACCAAATGCACTGATTGCAAGTGCTAGCAATGTCAATTTTGCATTTGGTTTTTTTGATTGTGACATTTTACTAATATCTCCTTTGATTTTTTTTATCATGTGTAGTAATATTCATACACCTAAAAGTTGTGTAGAGTACTTTTAGTTACTTTTGAATATTACGGGAGGTTACAATGCAAAAAATTTATAATATTGGTGTTGAAGCTACACTTGAAGTCATTGGTGGTAAATGGAAACCAGTTATTCTTTGTCATTTAAACCACCACGGTAAAATTCGAACAAATGAGTTTCGACGATTGATTCCAGGGATTTCACAAAAAATGCTTACAAGTCAATTAAGAGAGTTAGAGCAAGCTGGATTAATCAATCGCAAGGTCTTTAATCAAGTGCCACCAAAGGTTGAATATTCATTAACACCCTATGGACAGGGAATGGAACCTATTCTGAACATGCTTTGCACTTGGGGTGAAAAACATGTTGAAGTATTACAGGATAAAGGCGAAGATGTCATTTTAAAACAACGTGATGACGATATAGCGATGCAGCAAACATCTTAATGAGGGGAGAAAGAGACTGTCAAACACAAGACAGTCTCTTTTTCCTTTTTAATGCTTATAGAGCAAAGTCATATTCATCTGGATTTGGTCCAACACGTTGTTCAAGATTCATCGCATTGATGATAGCCATTTCTTCATCTGTTAAATTAAAGTCAAAGATATCAGCGTTTTGTATCATGCGTTCTCTACGCACAGATTTTGGAATCGTGATCACGCTATTTTGTACATCCCAGCGCAAAATAATTTGAGAGTTTGATTTTCCATATTTTGTTGCTATTTTTGAAATAGTTTCATCTTCAAGAAGTCCTCCCTGCATTAAAGGCGCCCATGCCTCAAGTTGAATTTGATGCTTGTCACAGAATGAACGAAGCTCCACTTGCTGTAACCGTGGGTGGAATTCCACTTGATTCACAACAGGTTTAATACGAGCAAATGATAATAAGTTTTCCAAGTGTGTCACAGTGAAGTTACATACGCCAATTGCTTTGATCTTACCTTGTTCATATAGGTCTTCAAGCGCTTTCCAAGATTCAACATACTTATCTTTTCCTGGCCAATGAATAAGGTAAAGATCTAAATAATCTAATCCAAGTTTTTGTAAGCTCTCTTTATAAGCTGCAATAGTTTCATCATAGCTTAATCCGTCATTCCATACTTTTGATGTAATAAACAGGTCTTCACGACGTAAGCCAGTGGATGCTAGTGCTTGTTTAATACCTTCCCCTACACCTTCTTCATTGCCGTAAATAGCGGCAGTATCGATGCTGCGATAGCCAACTTCAATAGCGTTCTTAACCATCTCAGCAGTAGCGGCGTTTTCTACTTGAAAAACACCCAAACCCATACCAGGCATTTGTAGGCCGTCATTTAATGTAATTGTATCTTGTAAATAATTGATCATTTTTATTCCTCCAATTGTTTAATGACTTGATTGCTATTTCATTATGATGTCCCGAGTAGGCAAAAAAAAGTACGCACTTTTTCGTGTCATAGAAACGTAGAGGTAACTTTTGTGAGCTGACAATGGTTGGGGTGAAAAATATAATTTTTGATATATACAATTACAGATCAAAATTAACAGGTTAGAAGGGAACTTCAAAAAGTCATGACAATAACAAAGGGCATTTAGAAAGCTTTTATCCGTTAACGAATGAATGAAGCTTGGTTAGAATAATATGGAGCGCTAAGTGCTACTCAAATAGCATTTGGGCTAAAGTAAACTATTTACTTTCTTTCAGTAAGAAAAGGAACTTTCTTGCTGGAAGGAGAATTTAAGTAGTAATACTTTATAAAGGGGATTGGAAGATGAATCGTTTAAATTTAATCACATTGGGTGTTAAGGATATGGTAGAGTCACTAAACTTTTACCGAGAGGGGCTTGGCTTTGAAGTTGTAGTATATGGGGAGGACACGAATCCCGATGTTATGTTCTTTAATAATGGAGGAACAAAAATATCTCTATCTCCAATTGAACGTTTGGTCAAAGATATCAATGAAGCCAATCCACCAGAAATCAGCCATGGCTTTGGAGGCATTACTCTTGCTTATAATGGCAAATCAAAAGAAGAGGTTGATCAAATATTTGAATTGGCTAAAAGGGCTGGGGCAAAGATTGTAAAAGAACCAGAAACCGTATTTTGGGGTGGCTATAGTGGCTACTTCCAAGATCCAAACGGCTACTATTGGGAAGTGGCCTTTGGTGATATGTGGCAGTTTGACGAAAATGATATGCTGATTATTCAATAATGTTCTGATACAGAGGTAGCAAGCTAGAATATCTAGTCTGCTATCTTTTTGTTATGTTTTCTGGTAAGTCCTTAAAGATTTTTAGAGACTACTATTTGGGCTAATTCCGATTTTTGTTAATTATAGTGTCTTTAATTTAAGGATAAATGTATAATGCAAAATATGGTTCTTTACAATAACTTTTCCGATAGATAGGGAGGATGAACCTTGTTTCATATACTGTACATAGAAGATGAAAAAGAGATTGGTCAATGGGTCACGAAGGATTTAATGGAGAGAGGCTACCAGGTAACGTGGCTGGAATCAGGTGAAGAGGTCGACAAGCATATAGCATTTAAGGATATTGCGATATTAGATGTTATGCTACCAGGGTTAGATGGCTTTTCAATAGGTAAAAGAATAAAGCGAGAAAATCAGGAAATTCCCATTTTAATGCTTTCAGCGCGTACTGCAGTAGAGGATAAAATAGAGGGGCTGAACTTTGCTGACGATTATTTAACAAAGCCATTTCATCCTGATGAGCTTGTTGCACGTGTGGAAGTATTGTTAAGAAGATATCAAAAGAATGACGATGTACTGGAGCTTCAACATCTTAAAATTTTTACAAAAGAAATGCGAATCATTCATTCAGAGACAGATGAGGAAATTCAATTAACAGGCAAGCAATTCTATTTATTTCAATATTTTATTCGCCATTTAAATCAAATCCTAACAAAGGAGCAGCTCTATGAAGGTGTATGGGGTGAAAGCTATATAGAGGGCGATAAAACATTAATGGTGCATATCCGCTACTTAAGAGAAAAAATAGAATTAAATCCAGCGAAGCCAACAATTATTGAAACGATTCGAGGCATTGGCTATAGGGTGAAGCTATGAAAATTTTTCGTCCGTTTAAATTTCTACGATCCCTATTAGCTAAGTACATGCTGATTATTTTACTAGCCATTTCTATTGTTCAAATAGCTTATTTCATCTTAGCTGTATTTGTGTTAGAGATTGCTAAAAAAGAACATGGGGATATAGTAACGAAAGCTGAAATTACAAGCGAAGTAGAGGAAAAATGGCATACTGAAGCTAAAAGTATAAAAAACTTTACAGATGAGGTAGTTTCTCAATACTTTGAAAAATGGCAGGAGCGATATCCTGAAGCATCGATGTTTTGGGTAGGTGAGGATGGTACATTGCTCTCCACATTAAATGTAATGGAACAACTACCATCAAAATGGACACCTGCTTTTACTACAAAGTTCATTAAAGAACGCTATGGAGGAGATCCATTTACCGTTATTGCCTTTTTAGGTGAGGATGAATCAAATGGATTTATTGTTTTTGAGATTCCTAGAGATGTATTCACTCCACCACTTAAACATGTTTATGAAACATATGGAACTTTTTTATTTGTCGGAGTCATTGCGATTATTTTATTTTTCATTGTAGTCTCCTTTTTATTTTTCAAAGGTATTCGAAAGCGCCTATTACATCTACAGGAAGCGATGGAGATTCGTGATGTTGATGGGCTACCTGTTGAGATAGATGCAAAAAAGATGGATGAGATCGGCCAGCTCCAGCAAAGCTTTAACAAAATGGTCTGTGAACTTAGGGACAGCAAAAATCGTGAGCTGAAGGAGGAGCAGCTACGACGAGAACTGATTGCTAATCTTTCACATGACCTGCGTACCCCTTTAACAAAAATTAGAGCGCAATCCTATTCGCTTAGTAAAGAAGAACTCACTGAAGAAGGACGGCAGGCAATTAAGGCAATGGACACATCAATCATAAGCATCGATGCTTTAATAGAAAATCTAATGTCTTATACATTGCTGATGGCAAGTAAATATAAATATGAAGTGAAGGAAATCAATGTCTTACGATTTGTTCGTGAGCAAATGTCTACATGGTATCCTGTATTTGAAAAGGAAGGCTTTGACATTGATATTGAGCTGCATTCGTTTGAGAATAATGAATGGCAGATTGATCCAATTTGGCTTGGACGTATTTTCGATAATTTATTTCAAAATGTTTTACGCCATGCTAACAGCGGAAAATATATTGGCGTTAAAACAGAGTCAACAGAGCACTATGATGCATTTATCATTAGGGATTGCGGAAATGGTATGAAAAATGAATCTAATGCCAAAGGTGCTGGTATTGGTCTATCTATCGTTGATATTATGGTAAAAGGCATGGCCTTAGATTGGGATATACGCTCAAGTGAATCTGGTACAGAAATCAAGATAAAGCGCTATAAAGTGAAATAGAGTAGCAACTAAAAATTAGAAATAAATCTGCGAGACTTCAGCTGAATAGTCCGCAGATTTTTTTTGACTTTTTTAAACAAAATTTAAACTTGGTCCATACCTGCTTTTAAACTTCAAAATTTATGATAATAGCAGAGGTGAGAACAATGGAATATATCGTACAAACAGAAAATTTATCAAAAAGTTTTGGAAAAGAGCAGGCTGTATCTAATATAAATTTAAAAATTCGTAAAGGAGAAATATACGGATTTTTAGGTCCGAATGGAGCCGGTAAAACAACGACTATACGTATGCTTCTTGGGCTGATGAAGCCATCTTCAGGGACAATTAAAATCTTTCAAAAGGATGTAACGAGGGATCGAATGAATATCTTGGCAAAGGTCGGTTCATTAGTAGAGAACCCCTCCTATTATCCCCATTTAACAGCCTATGAAAATTTAGAGGCTTTAAGAAAGATTTTAGGTGTACCGAAATCACGTATTGATGAAGTATTAGAAATCGTTCGATTAAAGGATGCCGCCAATAAAAAGGTAAAGGGCTTTTCACTAGGTATGAAGCAACGGCTTGGTATTGCTGCTTCACTACTACATAATCCTGAATTATTAATTTTAGATGAGCCAACGAATGGTCTTGATCCATCTGGTATTATCGAAATCCGAAACCTAATAAAGCGACTACCTTCTGAATATGGAATGACGATTATTATTTCAAGTCATCTATTATCAGAAATCGATCAAATGGCTACACAAGTAGGCATCGTCTCAAAGGGAAAAATGATCTTTCAAGATTCCATTGAAGCAATGCGTAAATCTGCTCAGCCAAAGGTATTTATTAAGGTGAGTGACGCTGAAAAGGGCTGGCGTTCATTAGTAGCTCATGGCATAAAGGCAGAACATAAAGAAGGGCTCATTTCATTAGATGAATGCTCAGATGAAAAAGTAGCACATATTGTACAAATTCTTGTACAAGAAGGCATTTTGGTTTATCGAGTAGAGGAAGAAAAGCGTTCATTAGAGGATATATTCCTACAAATGACTACAGGAGAGCAATTGATATGATAGGGAAACTATTAACTGCTGATTTTTTGAAAATTAAACGCAAGGGATTATGGTTTTTAACAGCTTTAGGGCCAATAGGTGTTGTTGCCTTACAAATGGTGAATTACGGTGTGAGGAAGGATTTTTTATTAGCGCAAAGCGAGGATGACTGGGGTTTCTATTTATTAAATATCCATTCATTTACACCACTTGCGATTGTGCTAGGCATTGCTATTTTAACGTCATTTATGGCGAGCATTGAAAATGAAACGAATGCATGGAAACAATTAATCGCACTGCCAGTCTCTAAATTTACGGTGTATTTATCTAAATTCACTGTGCTAGCCATATTATTGCTGTTGTCTTCCACACTTTTAACGTTATTGACATTAGCCTATGGGTTATTTCTAGATCTAGGCGATAGCATCCCATATTCAGAGATTATGAAATTTGGATTTTATCCATATTTTGCTGCATTGCCGATCTTAGCACTTCAGCTTTGGATTGCAAGTGTTTTTCATAATCAGGGGATTCCTATCACAATTGGTATCTTTGGTGTGATTTTTACCTATTCCGCATATATATTACCTGATTGGATGATTTGGAAATGGCCATCTTTAATGAATGAATGGGATAAGCCCCTTATGAATGTCATACTTGGAATAGGCATAGGTGTTTTGCTATATATTGTCGGAATGATAGATTTCGCTAGAAGGGATGTTAAGTAAATGTGGTCAATAGTGAGCGCTGAATGGTTTAAACTGCGAAAGTCAAAAATGGTACCAATTATTTTAGCTGGGCCCATCATTGGACTTTTTATTGGATTAACATCGAATTTAGAATCTGATATGGAAGGCCTTCCTATAAATAATTGGTATATCCCCTTATTTTCAATGAATTTAACGTATGCATTATTATTTTTGCCGTTAATTACAGGGGTTTTTGCGGGCATTATTTGTAGGTATGAGCATCAATCTGGTGGTTGGAAACAGCTTTTAGCATTACCAGTGACAAGAGGAAAAGTATTTTTAGCTAAGTACGTTTTAATAATGCTTCTGGTGATGGCGATGCAATTATTATATTTATGTTCTATGATTGCAGTAGGTATGATAGAAGGCTATGTGGACCCTTTTCCAATGGAGATTGTGTGGAAAAGCATTTTTGGTGGGTGGGTAGCAACGCTTCCATTAGTAGCACTACAATTATGGATGTCCATTATGTTTAAGAGCTTTGCTGCACCCTTTGCAGTCAATGTTATTTGTACATTACCTTCTATATTAGCCATTAATTCTAAGACTATTGGGCCTTATTATCCTTGGGCACAGCCATTCGCTATGATGTATGTAGGCGGTAGTACAGATGATATATTCTTTGTACCTTGGGAGCAATTAATAACGGTTGTAGGCGGAGGGTTCTTACTGTTCTTCCTTGGAGGTTATTTATATTTTCAACGAAAGGCTGTATAAACCTTCTATAAAATAAGGGAGATTTTTATATATGATATTTGTTAAAAGAAGCTTTTTATTCATTGCAGTATTTTTTCTTTTGCTAGTATTATCGGGCTGCGGAAAGGGAGAACCTATTAAAGATGCTTCCACATATACTTCTGCTATAGAAGATATAGATATTCCAGATAATGTGAAAGTAATTGGTTTTGGAGAAGCCACTCATGGGAACGTTGAATTCCAATCATTAAAGAAGGATTTATTTCAGGCTTTAATTAAAAATGAAGATGTTCGTGTCTTTGTTTTAGAAGGAGATTTTGGAGGAGCTCAGCAAATTAACCAATTTATTTTAACTGGTACGGGTACTGCTGAGGATGCTGTTAAAGCTCTTGATTATGGTATTTATAAAACTGATCAAATGATTGAGTTTGTGCAGTGGATGCACGATTATAATATGACAGCCGATGAAAACGATAAAGTCTATTTTTATGGTAATGATATGCAGCGCTATGATTATAGTAAAAAAGGGTTGTTGGATTATTATGAAAAAGTTAATAGTGAAGTGGCTGTACAATATAAGGCACAGCTTGAAGATGTGACAAATAAGACAATGAGAGATTTAACAAATAGTCAGCTAAAAGAGCTTGATGAAAATATAGACGCCATCATCAAGGATTTGCAAAGTAACAAAGATACTTATATAAAAACATCATCCAAAGAAGCGTATATATTTGCTGCACAATATGTACAAATCATGAAGCAGCGCACGCAATTATTTTTAAATGACAGTGATTATTTGAATCTCCGTGATAAATATCTAGCTGACAACTTACAGTGGATTGTTGATTTTGAAGCGGTTCAAGGTCATAGTAAAATACTAATGTCTGCTCATAATGGGCATATAGAGAAAACTTCTGCAAATACAGCAGGATATAAATCAATGGGACAATATTTAGACGAAATGTACCAGGACGATTATTTTGCGATTGGGACTGACTTTGTAAAAAATACATTTCAGGCACAAAATGCTGGGTCTGGTGAAAGGAAAAATTACACAATTGAGCATCATAATGCTTTAGTGGATGCTTTTAGTGATGTCCAAGACAACATTTTCTATGTAGATTTTGAACATGCTAAAAAATCTAAGGAGCTTTCAAACATCCTTTCTGAAGCACAAAGAATGGGGAATATAGGAGATGATTTTCGCCCATGGTACAAGCTTACTCAAATGCTCTATACAATAAAAATGACACCTGTTGATGCATATGATGGCATAATCATTGTACAAGAAGCAACACCAACAAAAATAATTGATTAGAACATGTTAGCAACCTGCAAATAGGCATATGACTTTGTTTAACAGCGTATTGTTTATCTCTAATTTGTTAAAGATAACAAAGAGGAGGTGTGAGACGATGGCACAAGAAATTCTATGTGAAGTCAATAACTGCACATTTTGGGATTCTGGGAATAAATGTACAGCAGAAAAAATTTACGTTGTCAGCCAGAAGGGACAACAAGCTTCAAATAGCGAAGAAACAGATTGTAAGACATTTGAACCTGAAACGCATTAATGGTTGAAAGGGTAATCATATTATATGGTTACCCTTTTCTGCCCTTCTTATCCGATTTGCTTTTTAATAGGCATCTACCTTTTCCTTTTGAAATAAAAGTGCATGCGCATTTTTCACCTTTTCTTCTACATAATCTAATGAATATTTTCCATATAAATCTGTTAAATCCCCTATTGCTCGAGATAAATTATCAATAATAGGAATTAAAATCTCCAACTGTGTAAGCTCCTTGCCTTTGTTCATCTCATCCATGATTTCATAAGCAAGTTGTTGAACCTTCCTAAGTCGTATTTTTTCAGATTGCATGGAATCCTCCTTATAGACTAGTTTATGATGTCTATATATATGCCTCGATTTGAATTTTCATGAATGATTCGTTACTTCATTAAAAGTGATTTTGTGAATGGTTGAGGGCATGAGCGATTTCTTGAATCCCCTTTTCAATTTTGTAGTCCTCTACATTGGAAACATTGAGCTTTAAAATACGATCGCGGTAAAATCCATTTAAGTAATTACGATCAATGGTGTCTAAATAGATTTCTTCTAGCCGTAAATGCTGAATAAGCCTATTGATATTGATTTCCCTTGGTAATGTAATATGACTATGCATGCAAATTTCTGTGGATGCTTGAAAATCAGGTAAATATTTTGTAATAGATTGTTGCAGTGTATTGGCACGTTGGATATACGCCTCACTAACCGCCTTTTGGTAACGTTCAAACATTCCACTTTTTAGATATAGCTCTAAAGCAGCCTGTGAAATCATAGAACTATCTATATCAGTGGTATTTTTATGACGCTGAAAACTATCTATAAGTGCATTCGGTAAAACAGCAAGTCCAATTCGTAAGCCTGGAAACATGATTTTGGAAAAACTTTTTAAATAAATTACATGCTCCTCCATATCATCTGTGAATAATGGATCAGATTTTGTGTTGAGGTCAAAGTCTGCCAAATAATCATCCTCAACAATATAAACACCGTACTTAGTGGCGAGCTTACGAATGTCGTCCTTTTCCTTCTTACAAAAGGAGGTACCTAGAGGATTGTGTAATCTTGGCATTGTATAAAAGAACTTTATATCCTGATTACTAAAAATAATTTCTAATTCCTGAAGGTCTATTCCCTTAGAAGTCCTATTAATGCCGATGACTGGAAGTTTATATGTTTTTAGATAATCCATATATAAATGGTAGCTAGGCTGTTCAACTAGAATGGTTGTCCGATTAGTAGGAAATGGCATAACACTTAACAAGAAAAGAGATTGCTGAACACCAGATGTAATAAAGATATTCTCTTGCTTTGTAAATACTTGATAAGTTTCTAACAATTTTTGAGTTTCTCTAATTAACGAAGGTAATCCCTTTGGTGTGCCATATCGAAATAAATCTGCCTGGTAGGTATCAATAGCTTTATTGATGCAATGCTGAAAATCTTTATATGGAAATGCATGCCAGCTAGGCGATGATGTGGCAAAATCTATTTCATTGCTCTTATTAGGAGTAGAGGGGAGTTGATGATCTACAACATAATATCCACTTTTCGGTTGAGCATAAATCAAATGTTGATTTTCTAGTTTTCTTAGTGCTGTCAAAATAGTACTCTTGCTACAGGAAAATTCCTGAGATAACTGACGAATAGAAGGAAGCTTTGCACCAGCCTGTAGAGCCCCCAACTGTATTTGATTCAATAGTTTGGAATAGATAATCTCATATTTAAGCATAAACTACCTCCTACTCATCTGTATCGGTACAGATGGGTATTTTTTATATCATATAAGCCTGCACTTTTTATTACGATAGCTTTACTACGATTATTAAGAGAGAAATGCTCTGTTTAATCGGACATATGAAAAAAAGGAGTAATCACTATGACAGCACAAAGAAAAGCCTATTTAGCGGCTATCAGCTATTCACTTATTATTGGATTGTCATTTATGTTTGTAAAAGTGGCTTTAACAGTAGCAAATCCAATAGATACACTAGCGCATCGTTTTTCCATCGCTTTTATCAGTATTGTGGTTTTTATGAGCTTTACAAAAAATCGTGTAAAAATATGTAAGCAGGATATAATGAGGATTTTACCACTAGCAATATTGTATCCACTTGCATTTTTTACGTTTCAAGTACTCGGACTTGTTAAAATATCTTCCTCAGAGGCAGGCATTATTCAAGCAACAATTCCTGTTTTTACATTAATTCTTGCAAGTGTGCTTTTAAAGGAAAAGTCTTCACATCTGCAGCTTTTATTTATTGGCCTTTCAGTGGCTGGTGTAATCTTTATGCTTTATATGAGCAATGGGGGCGCAAGCGCAGGCAATATAATTGGTAGTGGATTAATTTTACTTTCGGCATTGGCAGTATCGTTTTATAACGTTTTTGCAAGAAAGCTAACAAGGCAATACTCTTTAATAACACTAACTTATATGATGACATTTTGTGGGTTTGTTATTTTCAATGGAGTAGCAATAGGAAATCATGTAGTCAATCAAACACTTCCTCAATTTTTCAAGCCTTTTATACATGGTGATTTTGTTATTGCCATTTTTTATTTAGGTATTTTATCTTCACTTGTGACATCCTATTTATCAAATTATGCCTTATCAATATTGGAAGCCTCTAAAATGAGCGTTTTTAGTAATTTAGCGACATTCATTACCATACTTGCTGGCGTTATTTTTTTAAAGGAAGCTTTTCATCTTTACCATTTAATTGGTGGAGTCAGCATTGTTGTTGGTGTTATCGGAACCAATTATTTTGGGAATAGGAGGGGGGCTCCCTGACAAGATGATATACTCCCACCTCTTCAATGCTTTTCGCAGACAAGAGGTGGACTGATACTATGTCAAGAAAATGGACAGGGAAAATTGAGATTTTGCTTTAAATCTAAGCGCGCTATCGCTTGCTCGCCTCACAAATAATTTAAGGGGCGTAACCCTTAAATTTTTTGTGAGGTTAAAAGGGTTTAATTATATGACCTTAGTTTTCTGTGAAGCTTTGAAATATTGCTTTTCGTATGCAATGGGCGACATATAATTTGTGAATGAATGGATACGCTTGTAGTTATAAAAACTAACGATGTATTCAATGATACTTTTCTTGGCTTGATCTCTCGTTTTATACTTTTCATGAAAAACTAACTCTCTTTTGATGACGCTATGAAATGACTCGATACATGCATTATCGTAACAGTTTCCTTTTCTGCTCATACTTGTAATCATTCCGTTAGTTCGTAATACTTGTTGGTATTCCTTTGACGCATACTGGCTCCCACGATCTGAATGATGAATGAGTCCAGGAGTTGGAGTCTGAGTTCGGATTGCTCGTTTTAAGGCGAGGATCACTAATTCCTTTGTCATTCTCTCATCCATTGCCCAACCGATGATTCGTCTTGAATACAACTCCATAATCGTTGCTAGATAGAGCCAACCTTCACTGGTCCATATATACGTAATGTCAGCTACCCACGCTTGTCCAGGGCGTTCTACTTTGTTTTGTTGGTCTAATAGATTTGGATATACTGGTAGATTATGTTTTGAATTCGTCGTCGCTTTGTATTTTTTCACTGTTTTTGAGCGAATGCCTTCTTCTTTCATAATTCTCGATACGGTTTTTTGCGATACAGAGACTCCTTCTGAATTCAATTGTTTTGTGATCTTTGGACTACCATAATTTCTTCTTGAGTCCAAATACACTCGTTTTATTTGGCTCGTTAACTTTTCTTTCCGTTCTTTTTGATTACTCTTTGGTCGATTTAGCCACTCGTAGTAACCACTTCTTGAAACACCTAATACTTCGCACATCTTTGCCACACGGAAATCTTGTCGGTGCTGTTGAATAAAGTTGTAAATTACTTCTGGTCTTTCGCAAAGATGCTCATAGCCTTTTTTAAGATGGCGTTTTCCTCTTCTAGGTCACGTATTCTTTTTTGTAAATCTTTATTTTCCTTGTCTTCGGGTTTTAAGTTCCCACTACCGACAAATGCAGCTTCCCCATCTTTACTAAATTTCTTTACCCAATTGTGTAATGTTTGTTCTGCAAGATCCAGCTCTCGTGCAACCTCTGCAACCCTCTTGCCACGTTCAACTAATTGTACGGCCTCTAATTTAAATTCTTTGTCATAGCTTTTTCGTTTTGTCATATTAGACACTCCTAGTAAATTGTTAAGATTATTATACTTTATAAACTCCCAATTCACTGTGTCCATAATTTAGACTAACATCAGACTTATTATTTTTTAGGTAAGGTAATTTGAAAGGTTGTTCCTGCTGAGGGCCGACTTTCTATAGCAATAGTTCCATTATGTGCTTGGACGAGCTTATGAACGATTGCCATGCCAAGCCCAGTGCCTTCAGAGGAAGATTCGGTTGTCGTTCCACGATAATATTGTTGAAAAATATTTTCGACCATTTGTGGAGGCATACCTACACCGTTATCCACAATGTGGATATCTACATATTCAGGGTGATCAAAAATATGTGTATAAATATTTGTGTTAGGAGGATTGTGGATAATAGAATTCATAAGAACATTTTGTAGAATCCTTTGCATGAATTTAGCATCAATTTCAGCCTGTATAGCGGGTGTATCTGTTTGAAAATGCAAAATATAGTCGTTTGCCTGTGGATTATTACTTATAGTAGCAACCACTCTTCTGGTAAATTCCACAATATCCTGATTTGTTTTGTGTAATGGTAATTGATTTGGATGATTAAGTTGAATGAAGAGACTTAAGTCTTGGATCAGTTCCTCCATATGCGCTCCTTTATCTGCAATTTCTTGAATAAAGGAACGTGCTTCCTCCTTAGACCATTCGTATTGATCGTTTAATAATAGCGTAGAGTAGCCAGTAATATAGGTTAATGGTGTTTTTAAATCGTGTGAAATACCTGCAATCCATTCTTGCTTTGCTTTTTCCACTTCTTCTCGCTCTGTCTCTGTAGCTTTTAATTTGCCTGATAAGGATTGTAGATGCTGAAGGACTTCCTGATAGAGTAGATAACGCATATGAAGCTTTCCTTTACGGTTATAGATTTTAGTAAGTCCATTGGGCTGTGTATACTTTTCCTCAAATAATTGCTGAATCCAAGTCATGATAAAGCCAAGAGGACCACCAAAGTACCATCCAAATACTGCTATACAGGAGACAGTACTAAATCCAAAAATCCATAGTACCCATAAATTTTCATACTCCTCACTAGCGTTTTCCTTAAAGAGCGGTAGTATTCCTTCGATGCCTATTAGAATACAGATCCCACTTACTAGCATCCACAGCATAATACCCAATGCAAGATGTATTGTAAAACGTGTATTTATTCGCATAGGGCTTCCTCTTTTGGAGGGATAAACTTATAGCCTATCCCCCTTAAATTCACAATAATTCTTGGTTTTCTCGTATCATCTCCGAGCTTTTTCCGCAGCTTTGAAATATGAATGGTTACAGTCTTTTCCTCCCCATATACATCATTGCCCCAGACAAGTTCATAAAGCTGGGAGGTCGTAAAAATACGATTAGGATTTTTACAAAAGAATTGTAGTAGCTCAAGCTCCTTAGCGGTACATTCTACAGGCAAATTATTAACCATTAGTGTGGCAGTCTCTGGGTTAAGTGTAAAATAACCAAAATCAAATTTTGCCTCTAGTTGTTGCTGTGCATTTTCATACATTTTTTGACGTCTAAGGATGGCCTTTATTCGAGCGACCACTTCTAAAGGATTAAAGGGCTTTGTTATATAATCATCACCGCCTAATCCTAGCCCAGTTAATTTATCAAAATCTGTGGAGCGAGCACTAACAAAAATAATAGGGGTATTTGTATGATTACGGATAGCGGTACAAAGCTCAAAGCCACTGATATCTGGTAGCATAATATCGAGCAAAATAATATCGTAATGATTGTTCTTTATAAGCTGCAATGTATCTTTACCAGTGGAGGCTGTATCAATATTAGAAAAATTTTCTTTCCTTAACGTAATGTCCAAAAGTTTTAAAATGCCGATTTCATCATCTACTGTTAAGATTTTTACACCTTCCATTTGTATCCCTCATTTCAATTTCATCATAACAGCTTCTAAGTTGTATATCCTTTCTTTAGTAAAAAAATTACTGTTATTTTCCGTTGATTTTACTTTGATTTTACTTTCACTTATTAAGCTTAGTGTAATGAATCCTAAAACAGTAAGGAGAAAGAAATATGGAAACCGTTATACAAATACATCAATTATGTAAGAGCTATAAGGGAGCGGAAACTGTCTCGAATGTCAATATGAACATTAAAAAAGGAGAGATTTATGGTTTTTTAGGTCCGAATGGTGCTGGGAAAACAACGGTTATGAAAATGATTTTAAACCTAGTAAAGCCAACCTCAGGAGCAATAAACATTTTTAATACACCAATCTCTACAACCTCCTATCAATACTTGAAGAAAATAGGGAGCATTATTGAGTACCCGGAATTCTATGAAAGACTGACAGCAAAGGAAAATTTAGAGCTTCACTGCGAATATAGTGGCGTTAATGACAAGGGGGCTGTAAAAGAAGCGCTAAGAATCGTGGGTCTGAATAGTGTAGAAAATAAAAAGATACATGAATTTTCATTGGGAATGAAGCAAAGATTAGGAATTGCTCGAGCCATTGTGACAAAACCTGAAATTCTTATTTTAGATGAACCCATCAATGGTCTTGATCCTATTGGCATTAAAGATATACGAGAGCTTTTAATACAACTAAAAGAAAAGTACGGTATCACCATTTTAATTTCAAGTCATATCGTGTCAGAAATTGAAACGATAGCAGATACTATTGGCATCCTTCATGATGGAAAATTATTAAAGGAAGTTAAAATGAAGGACATTCGTAAAGAAACCATGGCTTATCTTGAAATTCAAATAGATGATTTCAAGGGAGCAATTGAAGTTCTTGAGAATAAGCTTGGTATTCGAAAGTATGAAGTGGTTAATGAGCATTGTATTCGGATTTTTGAGCAAAATATTTCGCAATCTCACATTAATAAAGAGCTTATTCTCAGCGGTATAGTTGTCAATAGTCTTGACAAGCAACAACACCATTTAGAAGAGTACTTCTTACAATTAATTAATGGAGGGCATCCACATGCTTAAATTACTAAGACTTGAATGGAAAAAGAATCGTATGTCTGGTTATATAAAGGGTTTATTAATTTGTATTATCAGCATTTTTGTAGCTGTTGCTCTGATGGCTCTAGGCGGAGAAGGAGAAGGGGAGTTTTTAAACTATACGGAATTTATGTCCTTAACAAATATTTTAATACGAATTGTATTTATTATTTTTTCAAGTGTAATCCTATCCCGCTTGGTGATAGATGAATATAAAAACAAGACTGTTCAATTATTGTTTACGTATCCATTGAAAAGAAAAAAAATTATACTTGCCAAGCTGTCTCTCGTTTTTGGTTTCTGCTTTGCCAGTATTCTTAGTGCTACTTTCGTGATTAATTTACTGATTTATTTTCTGAATCCGACGATGAGTTTGTTTCAACAACCCGCGGACATACAAGATATGATTGCAACAATACCATCTACTTTTATGAGTGCTTTTATGACTGCTGGCGTAAGTTTAATACCTTTGTACTTTGGTATGCGAAAAAAATCTATCGCTTCTACCATTACTTCAGCTGTACTCATTGGATTTGTCATTAATGCATCTGTTTCTGATGGAACGACATCATCTAGTCTATATCAAATTATGGCTGTGCCAATTCTATTATGTGGATTAGGATTTTTAATTGGCTATCTATCTTATCGAAAGGTCGATAAAGTGGATTTAACTTAAACTCTATCATCAGAAAAGAGGGAACCAAGTGAAAAAGGGAATTATCGCCTCATTAGTAATCATTCCAATAGCTCTTGTAGTAGCTTTAAAGGTAAGTGGACAACAAGGCTATACTAACCAGCAATCCTTTGATGCAAAGCAAATTGAAGTATTAGAAATAAATAATGAGTCTTGGAATGTAGAATTAGTGGGTACTACATCTAAAAAATTATCGATTGCTGTTGATGGTAAACAGCAAAAGAAGCAAAATGCTCCAGTGGACATCAAAAAAGATGGCAATAAAATAAGCATCCATCAATTCGATACTGATGATGGTATTTTAAAAAATATTAACATTGGAGGAAAGGGTACTATCCAGATTTCAATTCCAACTAATACACTGCGTAAAATTGAATTAAATAGTAATTATGGAGATATAAGAATAAATACTATTATGGCCCAAGAGATTTCAATTTTAAATAATTCAGGAACTATTATCATTAAGGGATTATCAGCTGAAAGAGGTAAGATTACATCACAGGATGGTGAATTAAAGATTACAGATAGTGCTTTCAAGGAATTAACAATAGCTGCTGCAAATGGCGATAGCTACATTACAAATGTCTCTAGTCCACAGATGAACATTACCTCAACGAGCGGTGAAATAGTATTAAACGAAATGAATGAAGAAAAAGCGTTATTTATTGAATCTGGCTCTGGAGATATTACGTTGTCCTATTCAAAGGCTCCACAATCTTTAGAGCTTATAGCTAAAAGTGAATCATCCGATATTACAATTAATTTAAAGGACTTTAAAAAAGTAAAAGGAGATTCAACAAAGTGGAAAATTGGAGAAGCATCAAATCGAGTGAGGGCTATTAGCAAGGAAGGTGTTATTTCTATAAATTAATCTGGCAATTGAGAGGTTGTGGATCATTAAAAAAGCTTGTAAAAAACTTAATTCGTTTTTTACAAGCTATGATTTAGGGTTACTTAGCTAATACAGCAAGTTTGCTTAGCTCTTCCGCAGTTAATGGCTCTGTTTTGCCAATTTCCGTATGAACATCAAAGACAGCTGTATTTTTAATAGTACCTGTAATTTCTCCTGTTGTTTGATTTAATACACTGCTTGCACCAAGGAACCAGAAATAATGGTCTTGTACTCGTTTAGGGAAGTTTGCCCCAAACATGCCATCAACAGAAATCGGTGCACGGAAGTTCATCGATTCTTTTTTCAATGTACCAACCATTGTCACTTTCTTTTTACTTCTAGGAGGAACAGTTACTTGTACACTTGCAGTTGCTGTTCTTGATTCTGACTCCGTTTTTGATTCCCCAACAGTAGTACTAACGGAAAACTCCATTCCTGATTCAAAGAATCCTTCAATTGTAAATTTGGAGGATATTGTTAGACCAGTCGTACTTTCAGAAGACCAAGATTGCTCACTTTGCCAGCTTCCTTGAACTTCTAAAGTCATTGTAGCTTCTTCATCTCCATAATTTACTGCTACATTGCTCCCAACGATTGCAGATGTAGGTGGCTTGCCATCGCCTTTCGTATAATTAAAGTCACCTAGTCTTTTATAACAAGGATGACCATATTGTTCTGTGATCGCAGGTTTAACAGCATTAAAATAAGTTTCACTGTTGACAGAGATGCCATCAGGTTTTGTACCAAACTTATTTGTGAAAGCTTGTCTTACACTCTCAGGGCTTGAATTTAGTGCAGGTAAATCTGTAAATGATAATTTTTCTTGAATTGTCATTATGTTACCTCCTAATTTGTGTTGTTATATAAACACATTTATGTGTATTAAATTCATATATGCGTTCTATAACCCACAAGTATATTACCTTAATTAACCATATTTGTCTTTATGTTTTACAAAAATAGTATTATTTTTACATAAATAGACAAAATGATTGGGGAACTTATGAATAAGACTTACCATTATTTGGTATCTAAAATTTGTAACAAAGATCCTCTAGAAAATTGGAAACTATGATAAGTTATATGGATGAAGGTTTTCCATATTTTCTCTAGGAGGATTGGATTGTGAAACATATCTATGTAATCAGGCATTGTGAAGCCCAAGGGCAATCATCAGATGCTCATTTAACAGAAAAAGGCTTTCAGCAAGCAGAAGTTCTAGCTGATTTTTTTGCTGACAAAAAAATTAAGCGAATTATTGCAAGTCCCTTTTTACGAGCAATTCAAACGATAGAGCCGCTTAGTACAAGGAAAAATATCGATATTGAAGTTGATGAACGCCTTGCAGAACGGGTTTTAAGCACTAAAGATTTAACAGATTGGTATGAAAGGCTACAAGCAACCTTTATAGATATGGCAATAAGATTTGAGGGTGGAGAGTCCAGCGAGGAGGCAATGAGGCGTATTGTAAATGTTGTCGAGGAGATATTTAGAAATGAGGCTGATCATACAATTATTGTTAGCCATGGAAACATTATTACCTTACTATTAAAAAATTATCAAAAGGATGTAGATTTTCAATTTTGGAAAAATCTAAGTAATCCAGATGTCTATCAGCTAGCTGTAAAGAATAATACAGTGACACTAGAACATATTTGGAAATGGGAGGAAAAGTATGGATAGGTTATTACAAGAAATTGTTACTTGGATCAAAAAGGAAGATAAATCAATCGTTATCGGTATCTCTGGACATGGTGCAGCAGGAAAAACTACGTTTGCCAATAGACTTATACATCTACTGAATCAGGATGAAACGAATTATATCAATACAGACCCTTATATTATTAGTTCGGAAATACGTATGCAAACAATTATCAGCTATACATATCAAAACGAACATCGTCACTTTAAAATGACTGCTTGTCATCCAGCGGCACATCATTTGCCTTCCTTGGAAAGAGATGTTCAAATGGTTAGAGAAGGTCTAGATTTATTGACCATAAATACACATTATATGAAAAGTGAGCTAATTTCTTCAAAAGCAAAAGTAACGATTGTAGAGGGAATGAGTGTGGCATTTATTAGTCCAGAATTATTTGATTTGAAAATTTATTTTTATACAGATGGTGATACGGAATTAATGAGAAGATCAGGTCGAGATGTACTTGAAAGGGGAACAAATATTGATTATTTAAGGAAGTCTCATAAGGAACGACGTATTCAATATGAAGTGTTTATGCATTCATATAGTCAGCATTTTGATATTATCGTTAAAACGTCGGATGATATAGTTTGCCTAGAGAAAAATACATTTGATTTTTAAATTGTTTTTAAGGAGCTTTCTGCAATTCAAAAAGGCAGAAAGCTCTTGTCATTAATATAGAAATTTCACTCGAACAGTTGCATTAATCGCCATTTGCCCCTGTTCAATCGGTGTAGCTATTGTTGAATCGGACATCGCCATGGATTTATAGAGGACGGGGCTACCTTCATGTTCCTCAACAATTTCAATTGGCTGGAGCTGTAAAGGTAAATGCATCGCTTCTGCAATTGTTTTAGCTTTCAGTTGGGCATTATGGAGAGCTAAAGTAAGTGCTTGCTGGTAATAGGCATCCGCATCGGCTATGTTAAATTGAATGGAGGAAATACGATTTGCACCATTTTGTACAGCTGTGTCAATAACGGCACCAACTTGATTTGTGTCAGTCACCTTTACTGTAATGGTATTGGTTATTTCGTAGCCATTAAAAACTTGTTTACCATTCTCAAAATCATAAAGAGGAGAAATCGTGTAGCCTGTTGTTTGAATATATTCTCTTGGGATTTGAAGTGTTAACAGAGATTGCATGACACGATTCATTATTATCGCATTTTCCTTCTGTGCATCCTGTACATTTTTCCCTCGCGTATTTACTTCAACTTGAAGCTGTGCATAGCTTGCCTTTGCCATTACTCTTCCATGACCATTCACAATGATGACACGCTGTGCATAAGGAACTTGCTGACTACTAGTTGAATAATACATCGAAAACCACCTTTCTAAAGGCTCATACTAACTATGCTACCTACTATCCTTTATTTTTCAGGTTTTTTAATAATTTATCATGTAACTTGGTTAATAGCAGCAATGTTAAAAGTGTGCCAATAAGGGCTAAAAACATGTCCCATTGTGCATCCCAGCGATCGCCTTGCATTCCCAAAAAATCTTTCGATCCTTTACTACCTTTGGAGATTTTTGTGCTTAACCATTCAATGATTTCATAGATAGCTGCAATAGCAAGCATTATACTAATTGTAATGCCCGTTAACCAAGCGCCCTTTGTTAATGGTGTCTTTCTTATTAATATTTCCCTTATAACGATCGCCATTAAACCTTTAAAGAAATGACCAAAGCGATCATAGTTATTTCGCTGTAAATGGAATTCTTCTTTAATCCAATTAAAAAGAGGGACCTCTGAATAGGTATAGTGACCACCAATAAACGTTAAAATGGATAAAAAAGCGATAATACAATAAGAAAAAGTTGTAAAGCGGAATTTAGTATAGATGATAGTAACAAAGATAATTGCTACAACGGCAGGACTTACCTCTGCAAGCCAATCCAAATAGGAGGCTGGCTTTATTACAGACCACAGAAAAATAATGATGACGATTAATAATAAAATGACATGTATTTTCCTATCTTTATCCATCATGCACACTCCTTTGCCTAAAGTATAGGGAAGGCGTGGCTATGTTATACAAAAATATGACATCAGCTAAAAAAGCGTCTAGTTGAGCTATGCACTGACGCTTTGCTTATTTTGATTCAGAAGATCTTTACTGTGCGACAGCGCAGCGTCAGAATACTTCCACTTCTTTTGGTGGCGATTATACAAACGCCTGTTACGGATTTTAAAGAAGAGCTTTTCAAGCGAGCTCAAAAAAATCTGGACGCAATTACGCTGGGGTTTAAATGAAAGCTTTAGATCATTTTTAATAAAGCTTCAACACCAGACATTCCTTCTGTAATGCCCAACTGTTGTGCCTCATAGGTCACGGATTCTAGGGGAGCAGTCAATAATTCATCGATTGTTTTTACACCAACAGCTCGCCCAGCAATAATTTTTCGATCAGCTAGGCGGTCATTTAACAAACCGACATCCAATGCCCCGCACATAATATAGCCTGTATTATTTGAAACCGTTAGTAGTGTTGTTTTGGGTAATTGAACAACCACCGCAGTGAAAAAATGCCCCTTAATCATTATAGGCTCTATTGTCACCATCAAAATCACTCCTTTTCTCTATATACATATGGCAGGAGCTAAGAAGGTGTTCGACATTTTCAATAAAAAATACGATTAGGTCATAGTGTATTTTATTTCATCAATGATAAGAAATGTTGAAAATGATGTCACAACGGAGGCGATGTAATCGTTTTAAGGGAAAAGGAGGAGTTATGATGAAGAACATAGTTATTATTGGTGGAGGTTACGCAGGAATAAATTTGCTAGAGGGGCTAAAAAAAGAATTCCAAGGTCAAATCGGAAAATCAGTAAGAGTTCTTTTAATTGATAAAAATAGTTATCATTTTAAAAAGGTCTTACTTGTTCGTGCTGCGATTAGGGATATTAATTTGAAAGTGCCATTTAGTGAGTATTGTCAGGATGGAATAGAATTTATTCGAGGAGAAGCATTAACATTAAATAAGCGCAAACAGCAACTAATAATTAAGGTGGAGAATGAAAAAACTATCAATGTCTCATATGATTATCTTGTGTTAGCATTTGGCAGTATTATTCGATCGATTCCTGAAGAAATTGGTGGGATTACCTTGAAAGATGGACACAGCGCCTTAAAGATTAAAGAAGATTTAGTAGCAGGTATGAAATCATTTCAGGCATTAGGGAAATCTGAGCAAGATCAACGTTTATTTAAGATAGCTGTTGTAGGTGGTGGAATCGCAGGTATTGAAACTGCCGCTGAAATTGCCGTATGGTCTAAGGAAAAATTGGAGGAAGTAGGAGTTCAATCGAGTTCAGTAGAGGTCCTCCTATTTGATACAAAGGATCGTCTTTTGCCAGATGCGCCAGCAAAAGTAAGCGAAAAGCTAATCAATCAACTAAATAAACATGGTGTAACGGTCAAACATAAAACAAGGGTATCCTATTGGAAAGATGGTCAATTGTTTACCTCAGATGGTCAAAACTATGCTGTAGAAACTTGTATTTTTAATCCTGGAGTTGAGGCAAATCCGGTAATTCAAAAATTGGATTTACCTTTAACTGAACAACATAAAATTATTGTAAATCATTCCTATCAGGTGAAAAATGAACCTCATATCTATTCCATCGGTGATTGTGCTCTCATAGTAGACCATAAAAATAATCAGCCTGATGGTATGACCTGTAAAGAAGCCATTCCACAAGCAACAAGATTAAGTAAAATATTAAAGGCTGCCATTAATGGAGTACCATTAGTGATATTGCATGAATCCTATCCTGTAAAGTTTTTCTGTATTAGCTTAGGACCAAATAGTGGTTTTATGTGGACTCAAAAATGGGGACTTGATTTCACGGTCACTGGAAAATTAGGGGCTAGAATAAGAAATTATACATGGGATTTAGCTAGTCTTCACAAATAAATTCGGGGTGAATTATGGACAATGGGCAAATTAGTGTACTTTATAAAGAGCATAAATCACTGTTATTTTCAATTTCCTATCGCATGACTGGTAGTGCATCAGATGCTGAAGACATTGTACAGGATGTATTTACTCAGCTTGGAAAAATGGAAGTCAAAAATACGGACAATATGAAAGCCTTGCTTTGCAAAATGGTGACTAATCGTTGCTTGGATTTATTAAAATCTTCAAGGAAGAAGAGAGAACTATATACGGGAACTTGGCTTCCAGAACCATTAGCAATGCATGAAGAAGATCCATTGTTTAGTATTCTACAAGATACTAGTATTTCATTGGCAATTATGATGTTGTTTGAGGAGTTAAATCCAATTGAAAGAGCTATTTTTATTTTGCGTGAAGTATTCGAATATGATTATTCGACAGTAGCTGATATTGTACAAAAAAATGAGATAAATTGCAGGAAAATTTTAAGTAGAATTAAAAGAAGGCTGCCAGAATTAGCGAATAAAAACTGTGTTGTTTCAAACAAGTTAGAAATAGAAAAAACAGTTTCGGATTTTGTTGCTGCTTTTCAGCAAGGGAAGATGGAGCAGCTTGTTCATATTTTAAAGGAGGATGTTATTTATTATGCTGATGGGGGAGGAAAAGCTACAGCTGCACTACATCCTATTTACGGTCGTGAAAGGGTTTCCCGTTTATTATTTGCTCTAACCCGTAAATTTGAGGATAGTAATTATCAATTCGATATGATGAATATCAATGGAGCAGCTGGCTTAGCCTTAAAATTAAATAACAGTATTCAGGCTATTATAGGATTTAAAATAGCACATGGACAAATTGAAGCCATCTATTATATGGTGAATCCTGACAAGATAAAATACATTTAAGGGAAATAATTTAGAAAAGAATCAACTCTTTTCATACTTGAATTAATTAGTTTATTAGTATTTTAGGCTTTTTTTGTTAAACAAACTTAAATTAGGATGATTTTATTGTCAATTAACAATAATTCTAACAGCGATTAAAAGAAGATTATAGTAATAATTAAAGGCGAAAACCGCCAATCCTTCACAAGTATAATTCATTGTAATTCGTAAATAGTAAGTTGACGGAGTAATGTGAATGTGACTTGGGAGGTGATGCTATGACGCGTAAATATGTAATGATTTTAAGCATTTGTTTTTTTATCATATCGGTATGTTCTACAGAGCTCATAACGTATGCGGATAAAGGTCGTCCCTACTATGAGGAGACAGGGGAAGTTGTGTGGGATATCAATACAGAAGACAAAATAATTGCCCTCACCTTTGACGATGGACCACATCCTAAGTATACAGCAGCTATTTTAGATTTATTGGCAAAGTATGATGCAAAGGCTACCTTTTTTATTATTGGAAAAAATGCAGAAAAATATCCAGAGGTTGTTTTAAGATCTTATTCTGAAGGACATGAGTTAGCCAATCATACGTTTTCACATCCGTTTAAAGTTTCTGTAGCTGAATTGCAGAAGGAACTGCGTCAGACAAAGGAAATAATTTATAGCATAACTGGATTTTCCCCGGCTTTATTCCGTCCTGTAGGTGGTAACTATAATGATTCAATGATTAATGCCGCTGTTAAGGATGGATACAAAGTTGTTATGTGGTCTTGGCATCAGGATACTCAGGATTGGAAGCAGCCAGGTGTAAAGAAAATTACACAAAAGGTGCTGAAGGGATCAAAGCCCGGTGATGTTATTTTATTCCATGATGGAGGCGGCGATCGCAGTCAAACCATTAAAGCGCTGGAAGAAATATTGCCAGTGCTGAAAAAGCAGGGTTATACATTTGTCACGATATCCGAGCTGATAGAAAGCAAACAGCAAAAAGAGCAAGTGCAATAATAGAAATAAGCCATTTCAACAATTGTTTGATATGGCTTATTTCTCTTCTATATAATTAAATTACCAAAATAGTAGTGGTGCAAGTGCAATCCCAACAATTGTTCCAAATGCGATGCCAACACCGAAGGCTGCTGCTCCTCTAAAACTCCAACCCCAGAAACCTAAACCATAACCACCAAATCGTCTATCAGGTAGAATCCATACCTGTCTTCTATCTACTCTAGATATTTCTCCATAATGTACTTTTCCGGATGATTCTGTAATTTTTACACGTTTCCCTTGATATTGACAGCAAAGATTATAAGTATCAGCTGGATTCACAAATTATCCCTCCTTTCGGCTTCCTTACAAGATAATATATGCTGCCTCCTTTACCCATCATTAGCCGATTGTCTATTGGATACATAAACTATAGTTGGGGGTGTGAGAATGTCAGTTATACCAACAAATGAGTGGTTACATGAAATTATGGAGATTGAAAAGCTTATGCCTAAGCGGAATCTTTATGAATTACAGCGCACTATCATTTGTAATCGTTTAATAGAGATCTTTAATGATGGAAATCCAGAAGAAATACAATTTGAATTGCAGCAGCAGGGGCTATATTTGCCGCATGAAAACATAGCTATTCAAAAGTTAGAAGGTCAAAATGTTTGGCTAGTTGTGCAAGAAGAATTTAACTACTTAAAAGAAAAATGGAATGGTCCCAATATACCCATCTATATATTTCCTATAACATTGGAACAAACAATGACCAATAAAAATGGCGCAGCCTATCCTAATGCTATATTTTTATTTGTTGGGGATCTTAAAAAACAGGAACTATGTGCATTATTTGCACATGAATACAATCATGTTTGTCGTCTGCATTATTTAAATAAATCTTTAAACGAAGTGAGCTTGTTGGATTCATTAATTTTAGAAGGCTTGGCAGAGTGTGCAGTAGAAGAAATTTATGGAGATGAATGGTTAGCCCCATGGCTGAAGTATTACTCGATGGAAAAGATGCTAGAAATATGGAAAAAGTATTTTTTGTCTCAGATGGATAGTCAAGGATTAGCACATCATGCGGAATTTTTATATGGTGGAAAGCTACCTCAATGGATTGGATATTGTATTGGCTATGAAATTGTAAGGACGTATATAAAAAATTATTCATCAGGCAAACTTCATTTAAAAGATTCGAAAGAGATCCTTATTGGCTCTGATTTTCCGTTACAATAAGAAAAAAGGAGTGATTGACGTGTCAGATGAACTAAAAAATGTATTACCGCCTGTTATTGACTTGTCAACGAAGGTGCTAATTGTTGGCTCAATGCCTGGTAAACAATCATTAGAGAAGCAGCAATATTATGGTAACCCACGCAATCACTTTTGGTCGATTATTGGGGAAGTATTAGAGATAACAATTCCAGATGTCTATGAACAAAGATTACAATTGTTAAAGAGCAATCATATTGGTCTTTGGGATACAATAGCATCATGCGAACGTAAAGGAAGCTTAGATGCAGCCATTCGCAATGAAAAACCGAATAATTTTCAAAGGCTTTTTGAGCACTATCCTAATATTGAGTTAGTCCTTTTTAATGGAGCAAAGGCTTTTGATGTTTTTAAAAGGTATATTGGTTTTGAAGTTTTAGGTGATCGTGTGTATCAAAAAATGCCCTCGACTAGCCCTATACCTGGTAAAAATATTAAAACTTTTGAGGAAAAGCTCAAGGATTGGCAAGTAATGAGCTCCTATTTACCTAACATAAAATAACCTCCATTGTCGGAGGTTATTTTACTGCCATGTATTGTAGTAAGAGCCCGCTGGACTAAAAAAGAATTTAAAATCATATTTTTCAGCCAATGCACGACTTTTCTTTTCATCGCTAAATCCAATCGTCATAACCTGTGTGCCGAACTTTTCTCGGATTTCGACTAATTGCTTCATCATATCCAATGACCATTCATCTTTCACAACAACTTCAAATGTAAAGTCTTCCCACATAATAAAATCGACATATGGAGCTGTATAATCAGCCAGCGTTTGAAAACCCCAATTTTGCGCAACGGATAATCCATCATATTGTTGCTTTATCTTTTTAATGAAGGATAACATTGCTTCATTTTGTACTTGCTGTTCTTTTTCAGGTAAGAAGGAATTGATATTGCCAACCGTATCTAAAAAAACACCATCTAGTTCTTTTTGTACAATTTGCGTTTTAATTTCCTTTAGCAGGAGATCTTGAAAATGCTCAGAGGTCATATCGACTGAATACGAATCCCACTCTGAGAAATACATTTTTTCTCCATGGTCATCCCTATAAAAATCCTCTTCCAGTAATTGATTATATAGCTCTGAATTCCATTTGTCTGCTTCCATAGCATTTATATAACCATACACTAATGTCCCATTTCTTTGAGCCTGATCAATATAGCGTTGTTGCATTTCAATAGGCTCCACTATGACTAAGTCAACTTTAGCCATTTCTTTACCAATGGATTCGTTACCTTTATCTAAATAATATTTGTAATTCTTCACTGCTGCTAGTCTTTCAGAAATACTGGTAGATTCAGCTGCATGATAAGCCGCAAAAAAGTAGATGCAAATGCCCAAGGATAATAGAATCGTAGTGATAATAAAAGCAAATTTTCGCATAAGTTCCCCTTTCCTTGAAAAAACTACCTTTTATTATACAAGATTCGTTAGTTGGTTGTTAGGAGATTGAGTATCAATTTCGCCTTGGCGTAATTGTAGCTGCCGCTTTGCTTTCGCTACAGAAAACATTTGTTGCTGTCGCTTCGCTTTCGCACAGATAAACAATTCGTCCGGATTTTGAATTGTGCCTTCACAATTCATTCCTATGAAAATCCGTGACATCCGCCGGAGGCTTTGGGCCAACAGATGTTTTTTTGTGCGAAAGCGTAGTGCTAACGTAGCGGCAGCAACATGATGTTGGTCACTCAGTCGTTGCCACAGGACGTGGCGTTCTTAGACTGAGTTCCGCTATTTCAGTAGGTGTTTGAACACCCACTGAAAAGGAAACAAAACCGCATTCATCTCACCACCTGTAGAGGTGGGAGTCTTCTGTATCTGCCGCTATGCTTTCGATACAAAAAACATTTGCTGAATGAAGATAAAATGTATCCTCTAGGCAATAGTGCAACAGTTATTCGCCCTTTTTCATATACTGACTTAAGTAAAAGGGGGGAGTTTGTATTGTATTATAATCCATATGGAGAGAACTTCCGACGCCCAGGTTGGAATGAACCTAATTTTGAATCGTCGTTTGGACCACCTAATTTTGGACCACCGCCAGCAGGTCAAATGCCAATGAGCACACCACCAAGCTTTTCACCACCTATTCCAGCATGGCAAGTAGGCTCAAGTGGTATCCGATCCTGTCTATTTAGAAATACGTTTATTTGGATGAATAATGGAAGAAGCTTTTGGTTTTTCCCAACTGCGGTAGGGCGGGAATTTGTAGCTGGTTTTAGATGGAGCAATCGCTATGGCTGGCGCTTCCGTACCATTACTAGAAATAGCATACGTTCCTTTGAATGTTTTAGGTAGTATAAATATTTGGCTTTTGTAAAAATGATGTTACAATGATTGTAACGAAAAATGAAGGGACGATGGGTGGCTAATGAATAACTAATCTTAATTTTTGTACATGAAAAAGTTTTTTCAATGACTCAAAAATAGGATTAGTCTGCCCATTTTCCATCACTACAGTTAGTGTCAATAATGTTGATGCTTAGTTGTGCTTGTTTTTCCTATGTTCAGGAAACCTTGCATTTTTAGTAATGGACACAAAGTTAGCTGTTTAATAGCTTATTTGTGCATGATATTGTTGCGACTAATCCTTCCAAAATAATTGGAGGGATTTTTTTGTCCCTCTAAATTGAGAGGAATGGATACGTATGAAGGAAATTATGCAATTACAGGATGTACGATATGAAATTAACGACACAATGATTTTTGACAATGTTTCAGGTGCCGTAAAACAAGGTGAGGTAATAGGCATCATCGGAAGAAATGGTGCTGGTAAATCCACATTATTACAATTGATCTCAGGTTTATTAGAGCCCTCTACAGGACAGCTACGCTGGCTATATTCTGTAAAAGTTGTCTATGTAGAGCAAGAACTAGCTTATTTTGATTTGATGGAGGTTACAACGAATGAGGCTGATTTACTGGCGAAATGGCGGGTTCCCAATGTACCCTTCTCTACATTAAGTGGTGGAGAAAAGCTGAAGATGCGGCTTGCAGAAGGCTTTTCCAAAAACGCCCAGGTACTCTTGCTTGATGAACCAACAAATCATTTGGATGCGCAGAGCATGGCTATATTGATAGAGCAAGTAAAAAATTATACTGGCACAATCATTGTAGTTTCCCATGATCGGTATTTTTTAGATGAGATTGCAACGAAAATTTGGTCATTGGAAGAGGGAAAACTTATTGAGCATAGTGGTAATTATTCAAGCTATATGGAGGCTAAAGAGCATCGCAAATTAACTCAGCAGCGAGCATATGAAAAGCAGCAAAAACAAATTGAACGAATAGAAGACCAAATGCAAGCTTTAACATCCTGGTCTCAAAAGGCACATGCGCAATCTACAAAGAAGGAGGGATTTAAGGAGTATCACCGTGTCAAAGCAAAGCGAATGGATGCACAGATTAAGTCAAAGAAAAAAAGGTTAGAGAAGGAGTTAGCAAAGAATAAGATTGAAGCAGTTGCTCCTGAAGATGAAATACGTTTTACCTTAGGAACAAATCAACGAGTAGGCAAGAGAATGCTAGAGACAAAGCGTTTAAAGATGCATTTTGAAGAACGGCTGCTGTTTCAGGATGTCAATTTGACTACTAAATTTGGTGATAAAATTGCTATAACGGGAACCAATGGCAGTGGAAAAACGACATTATTAAAAATACTTTTAGGTCAGTTGAAGGCTGAGGGGGAGATTTGGATATCTCCTGCAGCAAATATTGGCTATTTAACACAAGAGGTATTTGATTTGCCACTTGAGCAGACACCAGAGCAATTCTTTTATAAAGATACCTTTGAAGAGCGCGGTAAGGTAAGAAATCTCATGAAGCATTTAGGGTTTACATCAGCCCATTGGACATCTCCAATAGGAAAGATGAGTATGGGGGAGCGGGTGAAATGTAAACTGATGGTGTATATTTTAGAAGATAAAAACGTTCTAATTTTGGATGAGCCAACAAATCATCTTGATTTACCATCACGTGAACAGTTGGAGACAACGCTTGCCCAATATAAGGGTACATTACTTGTAGTATCACATGATCGATATTTTCTTGAGAAGGTGACGGATAGTGTGTGGGAGATACACCATCATCGTATCGAGAAAAAATGGAGCGATAATTCTCTCTCAACAGTTAATGCTAAAGAGACACTGCGTTTAACGCTTGAAACAGAAAGACAAGAGATATTAGGGAAGCTGAGTTTTTTAACAACCAAGGATAGGGATTATGCTTGGCTAGATCAAAAGTTTAATGAGCTAACGAAGCGAATTAATGAACTAAAATAAACGTTTAAGCCGATAACGAGCAGGGAAAAATACAATAATAAAGCATTTAAAATAGGAGGCAATGTCATGAAAAAACTACTTTTTGCTCTAATGCTATTTAGTTTCACTATCATCAGCGCCTGCTCTGACAGTGATGAAAAAAATAACACGCAACCGGAAAAAGTTCTTCCATCACAGGAAAATCAACAGGCACCTGAAAAACAGAATGAAAAGCCTGAAACGAATGACAATAACGAAAACACAGTAGCATCCATTACACAGGCTGAAGCTTTAAAGAATATAAAGGAACAGCTTAACACAAAGCTTCCTATTTATCTGCCAGCAAAGCTCCCTGTTCCAGAAGGTGCTTTCCTAACGGCAACGACTAAGGCTGAGAATCAACAAGTTGAAATTATTTTTTATGAAAGTGAACAGTATTTGCCTATTAATGATATTAAGCTTAAAAATCCAGAATCTGCGACAGTGCTTGCCCGACTTACTGTGAAGCAATATGGAAGTACAAAAGAAGCCAATGAGCAGATTTCCTTTGAGAATTTTAGCAAGAATGGTGGTCAGGAGGTCGATCTTGGCTATAAAATTAAAGGCTATCAGGATGCTGGCGTTGGATCGTTATGGACTGGCTGGAATGAGGGGAGATGGGCAATAGCGACTCATACACGAACAGACAATCCAGAAGCAGGTGTAAAACTGGCAAAGCAGGCAGTACAATTTTTAGAAACGCATATGCTTCCAGTGCCAAAGCAAAACGGCTCTGCCCATTTAGATGTTTATGAAACAGGAAATTTAATTGTTTGGCAGGATGAAGCCCTTGTCTATACACTTGATTCCATAAAAGATCCACTAAAAACACTTGAAATAGCAACAGCATTTTACCACTAATTAAAACCCTCCTAGAGCAGAGAATAGGGCTCTAGGAGGGTAATTTTATCTTGCTTCAGAGAATACTTCCATCTCTATAGTTCAGCTTACAAATGCCCGCTGAAATAGCGGAACTCAGGCTAAGAACTTCACTTCCTGTGAAAACGCCTGAATGACCAAAATCATGTTGCTGCCGCTACGTTAACACTACGCTTTCGCACAAAAAACATCATGTTGCTGCCGCTACGTTAACACTTCGCTTTCGCACAAAAAACATTATGTTGCTGCCGCTACGTTAACACTTCGCTTTCGCACAAAAAACATCATGTTGCTGCCGCTGTGTTAACACTACGCTTAAATCTTTTCTACTTCCGCTACAAGCTGCTTATATTCTGTAAACTGTTTTTGCCATTCTTCCATTGGAAAATTCTCATGTATCGTTCCATTTAATAAGTCTGACAGCAGATCCAAGCATATATGCCAACCAGCTAAATCTTTAGGAGTATGGTCTGTTAATTCTTCAATTGATTCTGCTAGTAGGAGTACGGAACCGTTGTCTGTAGGGGATAGCTCAAATCTGACCTTATCATTGCCCCAATCAAATTCAAGCACTTCTTTTGCTGCATAGTCTGTAATACGGATTTCTAAAAAGACATCTGTGCCATCATTCATATTAAAATGGATTTTACCATTTTTCTGTAGATTGATGACTTCTAAGTTACTCATCCATTTTTGAAGCTTGTCATTTTCCGTTAAAGCAGCCCAAACCGTCTCCGTTGGATATGGTAATGAGCGGCTGAACTTGACGATATAATGATTTTGTTGTTTATGAATTGTAGCAAGCATAAGGTAACCTCCTTATTTCTTTAATTTAACGCTGAGTTCTTCTTTTTGAACAAAGAAACTAAAACTTATCATAAAATATAAAGGATATTTTTAATAAACTCAAAATTAAGGATCAAAAGGTTGTTAAATGCTATTTTTCATTTAGTTCAATATTTCTTTTTCTAACACATGTATTATAATGAAAGCTACATCCTTACAATTCCCAATCAAAATATGTAAAATATAGAAGAGGTTGGCTCTTTATATTGTTCTGAAATGTGAGCCAACATGAAAGCAAAGCGACTAATACGAATTCCACCATAATGAAAACAGGGTAGTAATGGATATTAATTTCTTGAATAATTGAAGAAAATCTTTGTCACAAAATCAAGAAATAAGGATATTTTAAAAAATTATCAGGAGGTGACGTGCAATCTCAAAAATTAAGGGGAAAGAAGAGCATATTCATATACAAGATACTCAAAAAATAGTGCTGGATAAAAAAGGGGAAAGGATGAAGGGTTCATATTTATACGTCGTAATTGTTTTACTAACTATTATTGTACTATCGATTTTTATGATTATTCTTAGTATAAGGTATACAATTGCGAACGAAATTCATTTACCGCTGTCAGTAATCATATGGAGCATTGTGAATAGCATCCTAGTCTTCATGACTTATTATATTTTTAAACAGAATATACGCGTTGTGACTCGATGGCAGGAAAATGAACAATTGCGAAAATGGATTATATTTTTGAACAGGCCGATTATGTCGACATTATTATTGTTAGTTGGCCTTGGTTCGTTATGGATGGGTGCAATTTTATTTTGGCATACGTTATGGTTTGTACAAACCTGCTTTACCATTTTATTTATTACATGTATGATACTTTGGGAAACGTATAGTATGAGAGATAGGCGATGGAGTAAGTGTCCTCATTGTAGAAATGATATGTCAAGGAAGCAAATTTTTCAAAAGTCCTTCATTCCATTTCGAGAAAAATGTGATTTCTGCAATAAATTAATTTATGCCAATCCTAGAGATAACCAAAATAAAATAATCATTTATTTGTTTCCTCTTTGTTCAATGTCGCTCCATACATTATTTGATCTACATCTTTTTCTTGTTCTATTATTTGCTGTTGGGTTTTTTACATCCTTCTATTATTTTGTGTTACCTTATCTAATAACCTTTTCGGATAAAGAGCAAGGTTGGTGAAAATGTATGTGGAATGTTAGTCATTAATACATTCAGTAAAAATATATAGAAACTTTCTAAATTCGATGCCAATCAAATTTAGAAAGTTTTTTTGATAAAAGATGTTTGCTTTATTTTACTGTTGAATTCAGTGCTCGCAAAAGTCTTTCCACACCCTCTTCAATTTCCTCCTGCTTCAAATGTCCATAGCCAATAATTATTCGATTATAATAGTTTCCCTTTACAATGGTATGATCCTCCACTGGGTATACTTTAACTCCAAATTGTTCGATTTTTAACAATATCTCTTGAGAAAAATGAATGTCCTTAAATTCGGCAACCAAATGCATACCTGTAGAGTAACCAAGTATTTTTATGTTAGTAGAAAAAGCTGTATGTAAACATTGTATAAGAAAGTTACGTTGCCTTTTATAAAATTTCTTCATCTTTGCAATATGGCGTTCCAAGTAGCCTTCGCTTATAAAACGTGCCAGAGTAAGTTGTTCTAAAGAGGGCGTATGTAAATCTGTAAACCATTTCACCTGCCTGCATTTTTCAATAAGATGTGTCGGCAAAACGATATATCCGATGCGTAGTGCTGGAGAGAGAATCTTACTAAAGGAACCAATATAAAGTACATGCTCTGGATCTAATCCTTGTAAGGAGCTTACAGGCAAGCCCTCATAGCGAAATTCACTATCATAATCATCCTCAATCAAGTAACAATGATATTTTCTTGCATATTGGACTAGTTGAATTCTGCGCTGTATTGGTAATGCACCACCTAACGGAAATTGGTGTGAGGGTGTGAGAAATATAAATTTTGGCTCTATGTTTTCTGGCAATAAAGTAGTTTTCATTCCATCCTCATCAACAGGAATGGGATAAATCGTAGCACCAGAGGATGTAAAGATTGTTTGAATATCATTCGTAATGGGATCTTCCATTATGGCTATATCATTGGGCGATAAAAGTAATCTGGAAACTAAAGTCATTGCTTGTGTAGCACCAGATGTTATGATAATTTGCTCTGGATGACATTGTACTCCCCTCGTTCTTTTCAAGTAGTGAGCCAATATTTGTCTTAATTCTAGACGACCCTCAGGTAAATCATAGCCCAAATTTGTTGATTCGCTATCACTCCATAGCTGATGTGAGAGCTTTGCCCAGGTTTTGCGAGGGAAGAGGTCTAGTGCTGGGATTCCTGAGCGAAAATTAATGATATCATTCTTTGCATGTTTATGATCAACTTCCTGTATTTCTTGTGGGGTATCTGCTTTTGTTAAAGAGGCCCCCTCTGCAACAAATGTACCCGAACCTCTCTGTGCAAATAAAAAACCTTCAGCTAAAAGTTGATCATAGGCCTCCAATATGACATTTCTTGAAACGTGTAGCTCAGAAGAAAGCTCACGTGTTGATGCAAGCCTTACGCCTGCTTGCAGTTCGCCACTTAAAATTTTTTCACGAATTTGCTGATAGACTTGCCGATTTAAAGGTATAGCTGAGGAACGGTCAATCGGTATCCATAACAATATATTTCGCCTCCTCTTGAAATTGGTACCTTAAAAATTTCTACAAAGTGGTTCTACAGCTACCAATTTTACCATGTTAAAGTACAGACAAATAGCAATAAGGAGGAATAAAGATGAGAAATGCAGAGGAATTAGTGAAGCAAGCCTTAAAATCAGCAGCAAGAAATGAGCAAACGAAATATGCCATTCAGCAATCAGCGGAGCTTTACCCGTTATTATGGAAGGCGGCAAAACGTTATGTTACTGGTGAAAAGAGACAGGAGGCGATAAGAATTGCTCAGGATTTTATCTCAAAGGATTATCAAATATCATTAGAATTTATTGGTGAAAATACAAAGGATATCGTGGAATGTCAAAAGGCGAAGGAAGAACTTTTACAGCTTATAGAAGACACGGGGACTATTTCATTCAACCAAACAGTATCGTTTGATTTATCTCATATTGGCCTTTCAGTAAACGCAGATCTTGCCTATCTACATTTACAAGAGCTTGCACAGAAAGCACAACTGCATGGTATTACGTTGATGATTAGTATGGAGGAGTCCTCCAAGACAAGCAGCATTATCGAAATCTATAAAAAAATAGCTATGCAATATCCGAATATAGGGATTACGCTACAAGCTCATCTTTATCGTACAGAGGTGGATATTGAACAGTTGATTCAATATCCAGGAAGAATAAGGCTGGTAAAAGGTGCTTTTCAGGAGTCAGACGATATTGCGATGGCAAGATCAAAGGAATTAAATGAACGTTATCTTCATTTTGTTGAACAGTTACTAGAAGCAAATCATCCAATTTCAATCGCTACACATGATGAGGCACTTATTTTAGAAATGGAGAAGCTTCAATACTTTCAACAACCAAATGTGGAGATAGAGATGCTATATGGTGTACAGCCAGCATTGATACAGCAATTAAAAAAGAACAGGTACCGATGCAGAATTTATTTGACTTATGGAACTGAGTGGTTTTTATACCTATGCCACCGTATTGCAGAATATCCTGAAAATTTATATCTTGCCGTAACTGATATAATTAATCCATCAATCTTAGAAAATAGTGAGGATTATTGAAAACGCAAATGTGGGCAAGTGGAAAAGTTATGCTGGCGATGAGTATTGTTGGTAGCTCGGTTGTAGCAGGTAAGCTCATCATACAAAGCTTTCCTTTATTTTTAGCAAATGAACTAAGATTTCTTGTGGCATCTGCTATTCTAGTACCTTTATGGATGAAAGTAGAAGGATTTTCAGTGCTGGATAGAAAAGATTATTTATCTATCTTCCTACAGGCATTGTTTGGTGTCTTTCTGTTTAATGTTCTAATGCTCAAGGGTCTTTCACAAACGACAGCTATCGAGGCAGGTATTATTACAAGCACACTGCCAGCATCTACAGCTGTTTTGTCAGTTCTTCTATTAAAGGAAAGTTTTACGAGAAATATCGGGTTCGGTGTACTAATGGCTGTTTTTGGGACAGTATTAATAAATATTACTAGCTTATCTACGATAAATTTAACCTCATTAGTTGGTAATGTTCTTATTTTAGGAGCTATTTGTTGTGAATCATTATTTATCATATTTGGTAAATCTCATTCTAGGAGAGTAAGTGCTCTTACCGTCGCTACAATGGTAAGCTGCTTTGGAGCGGTGTTATTTTTCCCTTTTGCTATAGCTGAAAGTCGCTCCTTTGCCTTTAAAGAAGTAACTTTTGCTGAATGGGGGTTAGTAGTCTATTTCGGAATCATTGTAACTGTACTGGCATTTATTCTTATGCAGCAAGGGCTTGCAAGAATTTCTGCTACATCAGCAGGTATCCTAACAAGTTTTTTACCGATTAGCAGTATCGTGTTATCTTCGTTATTTTTAGGAGAAAAAATTTCATTCTTTCAATGTGGAGGATTTGTATTTATTTTGGGAGCCCTTTATTTACTGTCAAGGCCATCGACTCAGATTCAAATGGAAGAATCTCAGTGAATCGCTTGGGTGAGATAATAAATATTTCATAGTGACTTATTTTCCGTTACTATTGTTAAAAAGGGAGGGATTTTCTTGACGTATCAGCAAGCTTTAGCGCAATATATTACAGCTACGAATTCCCATGATTTTAATCATGTAAAGGAAATATTGCATCCACAGGCGGTCTATTGGTTTACCGATAAAACATGCACAACCTTAGAGGATATAGGCAATTATTTTAATCATGCATGGAAGGTAATCGAGCAAGAAGTATATTCGGCTACCGATGTACAATGGCTGACGGTGGATGAAAAATCTGCTACCTGTATTTATACATACCACTATGAAGGCTACCATCATGGAAAATTTGTATCAGGTAGCGGAAGAGCTACAAATATATTTATAAAAGAAAATAATAAATGGAAGTTAATTCATGAACATCTAAGTAGTTAAAATTTTTACTATAACTTGAATAAGCAACAATGAAATGATTAGTGTTAGTAGTATTCTCGCCGCTTTCATAGGGACTTTTGGTAAAACTAAAAGTCCTAGCTGTGAGCCAATAATAGAGCCGATCGCCATCGCAATTGCATATTTCCATTGTATAAAACCAGTTTGATAATATACTAAAAATGCCCCTGTACAGCTTCCAAACAGAAGGACGCGTGTAAGCTGTACAGCCTTTATGTAAGAATAATGCTGGCGTAAATAGTGTAATATGCTGAAGGTTGAAGAGCCAGGACCAAAACCACCATCATATACCGAAATAAAAAATGGCTGTTTATAGCTCTGATTTGTCTTATTTCCATCTGGCTGTGCAGTCCATTCTTTTCTTTTTAACGTTAGAAACAATACGAGAATGAGTAGTATACAAGCAATCATATTCATGATCTGCTCTGACATGGCTACTGTTAAAAGTGCCCCGCAAACACCTCCAGTAAATGCGATAGCGACATATTTCAGAATAGAAGCTAGGCGAAGCTCCTGCTGATAAAGGAGATAAAAGATACTAGATAATGCTGCGATGCCTGTAGAAAATTTATTTGTAGCAATGCCTGTATGGATAGGTATACCCACAAGCATCATGGCTGGGATTGTTATAAGCCCGCCACCCCCAGCAAGGGTACCAATAAAAGCAGCAATAATTCCTATGCTAGCAAGTGTTAGTGAAAGCCTCGTATAAAAAAGTCCTATTACAATGATAAGAGTGACAATTAAAATAAAAGATTGTTTCATAAGCATCTCCTTTAGCGTTGTAGTTAAAGGGTAGATGGAATTGATTGATAAATCTAATATATTATTTTTAGATTTTTATAAATATAATTTATAAATTATACATAGTGTTGAAAAATCAAATAGTCAAGGGACTCTTTGTGAATATTTAGTCAAAATAAAGGTGATTTCCGTTCCAGGCTACTCGCTTTGCCGCTGACGCTTCGCTTTCGCGCAGAGCAAGGCTTCCAGTGGGCGAGCGACGAGCCGCTTCCTGCGCTGGAGGAACGAAGACTAAGTGCGTCACGTCCTGTGACAACGCCTTCGTGACCAACATCGTGTTGGCCTCAGTTTCTCGTCTGTCTCGCTATCCCACGGGAGTCGAGTAGCCTTGCACTCCAATCAGCAATAGTGTAGAACTTTAAATATTTTCTTCCCTCAAAAGAAAAGTAAAGGCATATTACTCATCATCATTAAATGGATAGAATAGTGGTACAATTCTATAATGCTACATTTTAAATATAAAACTACTTTGTCACTAAACATAAAGCCACTTACTGCTGTCGTATAGAAAAATGTTATCAAAGCTTCATTTTTGCACAAAATAGTGATGGTTAAGACTTCAATTTATCACTATAAATTTATGTGAAATGCCAATGAAAATACGATGAGCAATGGTTGATTGGAGTGTAGACTGAGTGACTCCTTGGGGATTCAGCGTCACAGATGAGACCCTGGAGCGAGCATATTAGGGGAACGAAGGCTAAAAGCATCACGTCCTGTGATAATGCCTTCGTGACCAACCTCCTGTTGCCCCAAGCGGCTCATCGGACGCCCCCAGGAAGCTCTGCTCTGCGCGAAAGCGAAGCGTCAGCGGCAAAGCACTCAGTCGGAACGGAAATCAACCTCTCGTTTTGAAAAAGGGCTATACTTTTTAATTTGTCACCTTGATTTCATTGACATAATAGTATTTCAACAACATGTATAATTTATAAATTATAGTGTGATTTTTATAGTAGCTGTGAGAAGTCCAGTTTTCAATCATTCTTAATTGCTTAAGCAGAAATAACATCTCCACTTGGATAAAACAAATTATTTCATTATTATAGTAATTAATGGAAAAATATTTTTGGAATAGAGTGTAGAGGAGAATTATTATGCAGCAACATGTCTATCAATGGGGAAACATTGAAAATCCAACTTTAATCTTTTTACATGGACTAGGGAGCACAGGGTTAGCATTTGGGGAACTCGTTCAATATTTGGCAGAGTATCATGTTGTCTCATTTGACTTGCCCGGTCATGGCTATGCAAAATCTTTATTTGAAGAACAGGATTATTTACCATCAAATTTGATTGTAGAAATAGAAAAAGTGATAAGTCATCATTTAGGAGACAAATCCTTTTATTTAATTGGTCATTCTTTAGGAGCAGAATTAGCAATGCACTTTGCTGCAAGGTCTCCAGAAAAAATACAGGGTCTTATTTTATTAGATGGAGGCTATTTGTCAGCAGAAAAATTAGGCATGACGTTAGAAAAAGAATTACAAGGAATTGAACAATTTTGTAAAAATACAACCTTTCCATCTTGGGAGGTCTTTATTGAATCAGAGAAAGAAGAGCTTTCTCGTTGGTCAGAAGAGCTTGAAGCAGCATCACGCGCTCAGGTGAAGGAACGTGATGGGGAATTACAGCTAACACTCTCTGCTTTTACTGGACAGTCAATGATCAAAGGCATGTATACAGAGCCTGTTGTTACAATATTAAGTCAGATTAATTGTCCATGTCTTTTAATACATGCAACACTGCCAGCCGATTTAGAAGGTGTTAGAAGAGAGGGTATTCAAGACTTACAATTTAGTCTATACAACCTAGAAGTAGCATCTATTTCTGATGCTGGGCATGATATTTTTAGAGATGCTCCACACAGTGTTGCTACAGAAATAAAGAATTGGATTGATTGTTGAAAAATTGGGGTTGATACGATGAATTTAAAAACAGATGAAGAGTTAAAACACTTAATTGCAGCAGATAGTTGGATGATGGAAATAGTTGCAGCTGTGGAGAGGTTAGAGTTACCTGATTCCTGGATTTGTGCTGGATTTATCTTCATTCAGCAGAAGACTCTAACCACTACAGAGTGAGATGAATGGAGTTTTGGCTCCTTTTTAGTGGGCGTCCAAACACCTACTGAATGAAGATAAAGCCTCCGGCGGATGTCACGGATTTTCAAAGGAAAGAATTGTGCAGGCACAATTCAAAATCCGGACGCAATTACGCCAAGGCGAAATTGATTCGTTCAAAGGTATGGGATTATCTTCATCATTATGAAAGTAGAACACCTTTAGCTGATATTGATGTGATATATTTTGATAAAGCAAGTCTTTCAGAACAGGATGAAAAAAGTATGAGAAAAAGCTGAGGGAATTATTACCAAATGAGCCATGGTCTGTGAAAAATCAAGCGAGAATGCATGTAGAGAATAACACTAAACCTTATCATTCTTCGATGGATGGAGTTGCTCATTTTCCCGAAACGCCAACAGCTATTGGTATAAGACTTACCAATGGAATTCTTCAAATTTCTGCACCCCATGGTATTCAGTATTTAATTTCTGGAATTGTTGCCCCTACACCATATTTTCAGAAAGACACGCCAATGAATGAAGTTTATAAGCGCAGAATTCAGCAGAAAAATTGGGCATCCATTTGGCCAAAGCTACAGATTGTTTACAATTAGGAAGGAGCTATAGCATTTGCATCACGATAAAAATCAAATACTCGTTCATTATGAAAAGTCTCTAGAATTTGTGGAAGGTTTAGTGGATCTGACGGAGGAACAATGGCGGTCACCTATTGCCCATGGAAAATGGACAGTGGCAGAAGTAATTGGACATCTTACTCCATGGGATGAATTCGTGTACCATCACCGGCTACCATTTCTTTTGGCTGATGAAATCCTACCAAAGGGACCAAATGCTGAAAAAATAAATGCACATGCCGCGAAGGAAAGTCGGTTAAAAAGCAAAGAGGAAACGATTGAAATTTTTTTAGAAAATAGAAATTTACTAATTGGTGCAATTCATCAGATAGAAGACCAGCAATGGCAGCAATCATTGAAAATAGGAGCTTCTGAATTAACATTATTAAGTTACTTTACTGGTTTAATAGATCACGATCTTCATCATTTTTCACAAATCCAAATTGCTTTAAAAAATGTGGGAGCTGAAAAATGGATATCAAGCATTTAATTGACTACTATGCACATGCAACTGTGAAATTCACGGATATTTTTACAAATAGGATGGTGCCTAATCAAGTAGATAGAGGGCGAACAACTGCCCCTGGGAAGTGTGGTCTAGTTGTACCACTTGCAGGAAATGCTAGCTTTAGTTTCAATGGCGTATCATACATAATGGAGCCTGGTATGGTTATACATGCAGGACCCCAAATGCCAATTGAAATTAAGGTTATGGGTGATCAGATATGGGAATATGCGGTTGTTCATTATTATATCCCTATAGAAGAAATCAACAAATACCCTTTAGCAAAGCAGCATTTTTTAATTGATACAGGCTATCATACAAAAATTATAGATTATGTCCAGCAATTAATAGAGAGTCAATCATTGCCTGGAAATATGGCAATATTGAAATCTAAAACATTATTTATGAATCTCTTGGAAACTATCCTTATTTCGGCAAAAGTGAAGATTCTTGATACAGCAAGTGACATTATGGAGCAAGCTTTACTGTATATACATGAGAACTACGCTAAGCAAATATCAGTTTCAAAGATAGCCGAGGAATTCGGTGTAGAGCGTCGTAGATTTGCTTATTTATTTGAGCAACATACGGGTATGAATCCTAGTACGTACTTAACAGAATACCGTATACGGAGAGCGAAGGATTTATTGGAGTATCACGATTCTACGATAGCGGAGGTAGCAGAATGTGTAGGTTACGTAGATTGCTTTTATTTTAGCCGAGTTTTCAAAAAATGTACGGGAATGTCCCCAACTGTCTATCGGAAAGCAATAATGGAGGAAGCTAAATATGTATAGAAAGCTATTTCTTGAAAAAGAAATAGCTTTTTCTATGAAATCAAAACGGCAAAAGTCCATGTGATTCATGAAATTATCCATTCACAACTGTTTTTCTCTTTGGTAGGATAATATCCGTAAATGATAATGAGTATCAATTAAATTATTCATTTCTATTGACTTAATAATGAAAATGATTATCATTATCAATATAGAGTTATAGGGAGAGAATATAAATGAATAAATATTTTAAAATGTGTGCACCTGCTTTATTAGCATTGTCTTTGGCAGCATGTGGAACAGATAAAGCAGAAGAGTCCAATGCATCTTCAAATAATACAGCTGAAACAAGTGCAACAGAATCACAAGCAAATGAGGCTAAAACTCAGACAATCACTTATCTAGGGGAAAAATATGAACTTCCTGCTAAAGTGAATAATATTGTAGCGGCAAGCTTGGAATCCATGGAAGATGCTGCGATGCTCGGTATTAAGCCAGTTGGAGTACTTGAAATTGGTGGTAAAATTCCTTCTTATCTTGCTTCTGAATTTGAGGGTGCTAAGCTTGTGGGGAATAAAATGGAGCCTAACGCAGAAGCCATTCTTGATCTTGATCCAGATGTAATTGTAGGTACTTCCAAATTCCCTGAAGAAACTGCTGAAAAGCTCAACAAAATTCAAACAATGATTCCATATTCACATATCTCTACAAATTGGAAGGAAAACCTAACATTACTTGCACAGCTTACTGGTAAAGAGGATGATGCTAAAAAAATCATTGCAGATTATGATACCAAGGTGGCTGATGCACAAGCTAAATCGAAAGAGCAGCTTACAGACAAACAAGTATTAGTTATTCGAGTACGTGGCGGAGTAATGTATATTTATCCAGCAGGCGTTTACTTAAATCCGGTTTTATATGAGGATTTAGGAGCACCAATTCCTGAAATTCTTAAAACAACAAAAGCTCAGGCTGAACTTTCTCTTGAAACATTAGCGCAGGTAAATCCAGACGCCATTTTCCTTCAGTTTGAGGAATCAGAAAATGCAGATGCACCAAAAGCATTAGAGGATTTACAAAAGAATCTGATTTTTGCAAGCTTAAAGGCATCACAAAATAATCAAATTTTCGTGAATGCAATTGATCCGTTAGCACAAGGCGGTACAGCTTGGTCTAAAGTGAAATTCTTAGATATTGCAGCAGAAAAATTACTTAAATAGTTGTTTTAGAGAGGCTGGTAATAGATTTGGTGGCATCACCAGGCTATTACCAGCCTTTTATCTTCATTCAGCAAATGTCTTTTGTATCGAAAGCATAGTGGCAGATGTTTTTTGCGCGTAAGCGAAGCGGCAGATAAAGAAGACTCCCACCTCTTTAAGTGGTGAGATGAATGCGGTTTTGGTTCCTTTTCAGTGGGTGTCCAAACATCTACTGAAATAGAGGAACTCAGGCTAAGATTTTCACATCCTGTGAAAACGCCTGAGTGAACAACTTCGTGTTGGCCTAAAGACTCCGGCGGATGTCACGGATTTTCAAAGGAATGAATTGTGCAGGCACAATTCAAAATCCGGACGCATTGTTTATCTGTGCGAAAGCGAAGCGACAGCAACAAATGTTTTCTGTAGCGAAAGCAAAGCGGCAGCTACAATTACGCCAAGGCGAAATTGATAAGAGTTCAAATAGAAAAAGGTGTGGAAGTTGAAAAAAACAAACATAATGGCATTTTCAATATTAGCGGCTTCTCCATTTTTAATTGTGATGATAGCATTAGTTTCCGTTATGTACGGAACAAAAGACATTAGTGCAATCACAATATGGCAGGCGATTTCTGCATTTGATCCCTCGAATGTGGATCATCAAATTGTTAGAACTGGTCGTATTCCTAGGATTGCTGCAGTTTTATTAGTGGGCGCATTTTTAGCAGTAGCTGGTGCTGTTATGCAGGGCATTACACGAAATTATTTAGCATCACCTTCCTTGATGGGTGTAAATGATGGCTCAGCATTTGTTATTACGTTAGCTATTGTATTTTTCCCAGGTCTCCCTAACTATCAAATGATTCTGCTTTCGATGATTGGCTCTGCATTAGGAGCCGGGATAGTTTTTGGATTTGGTTCATTAATTCGCAATGGTTTATCACCTGTACGATTAGCAATTATTGGTACGGTTATCGGTACATTTTTAAGTAGTATAGCTACTGCCATTGCAATGTATTTCCAAGTATCACAAACAGTAAGTGTATGGTATAACACGAAGGTACATATGGTGGATATGGATATGCTGCTGCTAGCTATCCCATTTGGCTTAGTCGGTTTAGTCCTTGCCTTATTATCAGCGAAGGCTATTACAATCACTTCTCTGGGTGAAGATATTGCTATTGGGCTTGGGCAAAAAACAACAGCGGTGAAGATCATTAGTATGCTAGCTGTTGTATGCTTAACAGGTACAGCAGTTGCGCTTGTCGGAAAGATTGCCTTTGTTGGATTAGTTATCCCACATATTACACGCTTCCTTGTTGGGGTAGATTATCGCTTTATTATTCCTTGTGCTGCGGTAATAGGATCGTTTTTCCTAGCGCTTTGTGATGTACTTAGCCGTTTTGTTAATTTTCCATTCGAAACGCCAATTGGTGTATTAACAGCATTAGTAGGAGTTCCATTCTTCTTGTATTTAGTTCGTAAACACGGGGGTGAAAAGCGTGCGTAAAAAAGCCTCAAGTGTATTTGTTATGACCGCTTCGATACTTATTTTATTTATTTTGGGTGCCAGCTATCTTCATATTACAAATGGAGTATTCAATATGTCTGTAATGGATGTCATCAAAACATTACTGCGTATTGAGCCTAATCCAAAATTTGATCTTGTTATCTTTGAGTTTCGTTTACCACGTATTGTCATTGCAGCCCTTGTTGGTGTTGGCTTAGGTATGGCTGGAGTGGTATTACAAGGTATTACACGCAATGGTCTAGCGGACCCTGGAATTTTAGGGATCAATGCTGGAGCAGGAGCAGCTGTTGTTATATTTATGTTTTTCTTTCAATTACGTTTAGTGACTGCGGATATAAGTAGCTGGTTATCCATTTTAATGATGCCCCTATTTGGATTTGTTGGAGGGGCAATAGCCGCTATACTAATTTTTTCCTTTGCTCTAAAAAATGGTCACTTGGATATGCAGCGATTAATTTTAACTGGGATAGCTATTAATAGTGGATTTGGGGCATTATCGTTATTTTTATCATTAAAAATGAGTGCCCAAGATTTTGAATCAGCAGCAGTTTGGATGGCCGGCTCCATCTATAATGCTAACTGGATTTTTGTAGTAACGATGCTGCCGTGGCTAATCCTATTAGGCATTTATGTGCATCGAAAATCGTATTTACTCGATTATTTTCAGCTGGAAGAGGATAGTATTACTAGCCTAGGGATAGCGGTTGAAAAAGAGAAGATGAAGCTATTACTGGCAAGTGTTGGTCTAGTCAGTGCCTGTGTATCGGTATCGGGTAGTATAGGCTTTATTGGATTAATGGCACCTCATATTGCGAAACAGCTTGTTGGTATACAGCATCGCTACGTCATGCCAGTAAGTGCTTTAATTGGTGCTGGCTTATTAATATTAGCTGATTTTATTGGAAAAACAGTATTTGCCCCATCTGAGCTGGCAGTTGGTATTGTTGTCTCCATTATAGGAATTCCGTATTTCTTATATTTATTAGTGAAATCAAAGGCATAGGAGGAAAAAGGTGTGCAAACTGCATTTAGAATGGAAAATTTATCTTCTGGCTATGAGCAGATTCGGGTATTTGAAGGTCTAAATTTAACAATTGAGGAGGGAAAGATTACAACCATTATAGGGCCAAATGGTTGTGGAAAATCCACATTGTTGAAAACAATCGGTCGGATATTGAAAAAACAGCAGGGTACGGTTTATTTGCAGGATCAAAATATGCAAAATCTATCTACAAAGGAAATCGCAAAAAAGCTAGCAATCCTTTCGCAAACACCTATTGCTCCTGGGCAGCTAAAGGTAGAGGAGTTAATTGCCTATGGTCGCTATCCGCATCGGAATAATGTCAATCGTCTGACAAAAAAGGATGAGGAAATGATTGAGTGGGCCTTAACCGTTACCAACACAATAGAATTTCGTGATCGAGACCTTGCACAGCTTTCAGGAGGTCAACGTCAACGTGTATGGCTGGCAATGGCACTTGCACAAGAAACAAATATTTTATTGTTAGATGAACCGACGACTTATTTAGATATGGCACACCAGTTAGAGGTGCTAGAAATTGTGAAAAGCCTGAACGAGGAGCATCGTTGCACAATAGTAATGGTCTTACATGACATTAATCATGCAGCGCGTTATTCAGACCATTTAATCGCAATGCGTCAGGGTGTTGTGATGAAAACAGGGACACCTCAAGACATATTGTGCGTCGATGTAATGCGTCAGGTATTTAACATTGATGCGCGCATTATGGAGGATCCTGTGACAAATACACCTGTATGCTATGGCTATGATGTGCTAAAGGAGGTTAACCAATGATGATTGAAAGACAATCGACAATACCCGATTATCTAACACAGCAAATGACCTCCAAATTTACTGATTATAGGTATACAATCAACATCTATGTACCTCAGGATGAGGCGCCAGAAGAAGGCTTTCCTGTGTTATATGTATTAGATGGATCGTCCTATTTCCAGCTTGTAAAGGAAGCAGTGCGTCTGCAAAGTCGGAATGCCCCTAAGACAGGTGTATTACCAGCAATCGTTGTTGGCATTGGTCATGAATCTGATATGCAGGAACGACGTTTTTATGATTTTACGGGACAAGCTGAAACCTATATTTATCCTGCAAGATTTAAAGGAAAGGGCTATGAAAGACATGGTGGAGCCGAAAACTTTAGCAGATTTTTAGAAGAAGAATTAAAGCCAGAGATTCTGGCTAACCTCCCTATAAATAAGGAGCAACAAACACTTTTTGGACATTCACTAGCAGGCTATTTTGTGCTGTGGCAATTATTCCATCAATCGTCTAGTTATCAACGTTATATTGCTATTAGCCCTTCCATTTGGTGGAACGAGCATGAGCTATTACGTTTTGCATCAGCATTGGATAATCAGGAAATCCAGGCAAGGCTGTTTATCGGAGTGGGTGAGCTTGAAACCTTTATGGTGGATGATGCACAAAAAATTGCAAATAGATTACAGAATGACATGGATATCTCCTTTTATGAGGGACTTGAGGAAAATCATGCTTCCATTGTTCCAACTATTATGAGTAGAGCAATACGTTTTGTGAATAAAAATAAATAATGAAACCGCATTATCTTTGATAATGCGGTTTAAATTTGTTTGAAAATACATTAAAATGTATATTAAAACAAAAAGGAGCGATGGTAAAAATGGAGATTATGTTGGCACAATTAAAAGAAGCACCTATTATCCTTGATGTAATGCTACAGGCATTTAAAGAATATGAGCACGCAACACCGCCTTCAAGTGCACTTAATGAAACGGTTGAATCGATTAAAGATGGTATGGAAAGAGGAGAATATGCCTTTATTGCTTATCTCGATGAACAGCCCGTTGCTATGGTCAGGTTTACATTTAGTGATAACAGTGTATATTTTTTTAGATTATCTGTCATCCCATCAAAACAAGGTCAGGGCTTGGCAAAAGCATTATTGAAAGAGCTTGAACACCATGCACTTGCTAATGGAAAAACGATTAGTGAATGCAAGGTTCGTATGTCAGTACCTCGAAACATTGAGTTATATCGTTCATTGGGTTATGTTATTACAAAAGAGGAGAAGGGAGAGAATCTTAACGGCTTCTCACTTTCTATAGCAACGATGGTGAAACAGCTTACTTAGTAGGAGGGACTACATTTGCAGAAAAAGCTTGGCTGCTTGCATGCACATTATTCGAACATAGCATATATAGAACAAACATTTTTTAATATCAATCACATAGAACTTGTCCATTTTGTAGATCCAGGTCTTATACTGCAAGCTTCAAATGAAAATAATGGGTTAGCTTTTAAGGTGAAGGAACAACTTGAATGGATGGAAAGCTGTCAGATAGATGCCATTTTAATAACGTGTACAAATTATATTGCTCTGTTAGAGGAAGCGCCCATTACGCTTTCCATTCCAATTTTGAAAATAGACGAACCCTTTTTTGAAGCTATTTGTAAGAATGAACAGCCTCAAACAATCCTTTTTACGAATCCGAGAACCGTAGAGGGTACAATGAGAAGGCTTCAGCAATATTCCTTACAACATAACAAAGAGATTGAAGTTGTAGCTAAGGTAATCGACAATACTTTTGAACTGATCATGCAGGGAAAACAAGAAGCATATAAAAAAGCCATTCTTCAAGCTCTTTATCATGTAAAAGAGGATCAACGGCAAACGTCTGTTGCACAGCTTTCAATGGTGGAGGCTGCACAGCTATTCGAAAAAGAGTCAGGGCTAACAATTACTCATCCTCTAAAATCGTTAGCTGAATTTGTAGTAAGATCAATAGAAAAATATTTAGAATAATCTGTAACAATACATACAAAAAATTCGTTACATAGATAAAGCCATCTTGAAGGAGTGGTGTAATGAAGCGATGTATCCTTGTATTTACAGTATTATTATTTCTAGCAGGCTGTGTAATGAATGAAAAAGCAGTAGTACTACCAGATGATTTACCTGATTTTGTACAGGAAAGTGACTTTGCATCAATTAATTGGGACAAAAAAGCCGAAGTGTTTGGTGATAGAGGTAGTATAGTAGGGAATATCAATAAATCTGGCGTCATTGGTGCTGATGCGCCAAGCCTAAGCACCCAAAAATGGATGTGGCATCTTTGGGGAGTAGAGCCTACTCTTGACACAGAACTGACGATAGTCGGCTATCATAAAGATTCGAAAACAGTTCATCCAATATTGATAAATGGTTGGGCAACGGGCCTTGGTGGACCAAATAATGGTGCAGATGCCCATACGCCTTCAAGTGTAAAGGTTCCAGAGCCAGGACTATGGGCGATATTGCTCTATATCAACGGCAGCTATTTTGATACGTTAGTTTATGATATCACTCAATAGGATTTGGTAAGTTAAAGTGATATGTATACTTCAACACCCTTATTTTGTAAGTTTGGATTCTTACAAAGTAAGGGTTTTATTTTTAGGTAGCGTAAGGCTTTTAATTCCTTGGTTAAGTATAGCTTTATTTTTTGTCACATTTTAAGTAGTTCAATTGTTTACATATTATAGTAGAGGAAATAGGGGTGGTAAAGTGCATTCAAAATTTTTTGAGCAGCCCATCATGGAAACCAAGGACGATCGAATGGCTTACTTGCTAAAGGAGTACTATGAAAAAATCTATGTGTATTGCTTTAACATATTAAGAAATGCTCATGATGCAGAGGATGCTGTACAGGAGGTATTTATAAAAGCCCTTCAAAACAATAAGCTATTACACATTGAAAACTACAGTGCTTGGTTATATAAAATTGCCTATCATCATTGCTTAAACAGAATTAAGCGGCAATCTATCATAAAGTTTATTTCATTTGAAAACACGTCAATGATACAGGATGTTTCTAACAATCCAAGTATGGACATGGAGTTAGATGAAATAATGGCACAATTAAAGGCAAAGGAACGTGCACTCCTTGTATTAAGAATTATAGAAGATAAGGACTTTGCCGAAATCGCTTTAATATTCAATATTACGCCGGCTACTGCACGGAAGAGGTTTGAAAGAGTAAAACTAAAGGTTCAAAAAATCATTGAAAGGAGCTCGTATGATGAAAAATAATATTAAATCATTTCAGGAATTCGAAAATCGATTAAAAAAGGAAGCTGAAACTACCCCAGTTTATGAGCAAATAATAATCGGTAAAAACAGGAAACGCAGAAAGAGGCAAAGACCTATCTATACTAGAATATCTGTTGTCATCGCTTTTTTTACTATTTTTATAACAGCCTCAATCGCTACAGCAATGGAATTAACAGGCTGGCGACTGTTTAACAATGAAGGAAAACAATTGCTTTCAGTTGATACTATTGCTGAGCAAGAAGCAGAAAAATATAAAGATATCACGAAGATATTTGCACAATACGATGCTACAATAAATGATTTAAAAACGGACCTTCCAGAAGGAAAGTTTTTTTATTTTTTAGTTGTAGAGGCCTATGAAAAATATGGATTAACTTCTGTCCATTCTTATCAAAATGACTATAAAATAAAAAGTATGGCTGACATTCCAAAGGAAATAAAAGAAAAATTTCATTTAAATGAGGATTTGCTTGGGACAAATAGTTTTTCAGAGGGATTACTTAGTTATCAGCAGCCAGATGAGAAATTGGAGGAGGCTGAACAAAAATTTGAAGTTATGTATTTAGAAGCAAAGGAGAAAAATGTACCTTACATCATTAAGGAAGGAACATTGCAATTAACATCCGAAATTTCCTCGTTGAGTTTACGTTATAATAGTGGTTTTAACAGCGCACAAATCATTATTAGTCCATCTATCAATGGTGGAATATCCATTTCTTCTAATAAGAAGCTGGAATATGATAAATTTGAAGAAAACGGTACAGAATTTCTTTTTAATAAAGAGTTTCCAGAACTCATTTTTGTAAAGGAAGATAATGATCAGAAATACATTGTACAAATATTAGGATCAAAATTAGCAAATGAGAAAGAAGCTAAACCTGAAAAAATAATGCTAGTAGCGCGTAAAATATTAAATTGGTAATATGAAAAGAAAGAAAATAGCAAACGGAGGAGAGCTATATGACCGATTTACGCTATCCAATTGGGCAATTTCATTTTCCAGAAGCGGTGACAGCACAGCAAGTAAAGGATTGGATTGAGGATATTCGTCTGTTACCTAGACAGCTAGCGGAGGAATTAAGTGGAGCAAGTGAGCAAGCATTAGCGAAAACGTATCGTGAAAATGGCTGGACTGTTACACAGCTAGTCCATCATATTGCTGATAGTCATATGAATAGCTATATTCGTTTTAAATTAGCACTTACAGAGAATGTACCGACGATTAAGCCGTACAATGAAGCGGAATGGGCGCAACTCCCAGATTCAGAACTTCCAGTAGCGACCTCCTATAAACTAATCGAAAGCTTACATGAGCGCTGGGTTTATTTACTGTCAAGTCTAACAAAGGAGCAACTGCAAAGAGCGTTTAACCATCCTGATTCAGGGTTACTGACACTTGAAAAAGCCATAGCTCTATATGCTTGGCATGGAAAGCATCACCTTGCTCATATTCAAAATGCTTTGGCGAAATAATTAATGCAATCCATTTAAATTGAAAAATAGGCGATTTCTCAGTTTTGAAGAAAATCGCCTATTTTTTTGCTTATTTTTTCAATTGTTTTCAAGGTAGTATCATATTTTGCATGGATGATTAACACTGTAGGGTAGCTTTAATCTAACTTACGAGCATAATCTTTTATACAATATTGATTCCTGCACTTGCGTTACCAGTAACAGAAGCAACAATTCCTGTGGAAGTAAGAGAGAATATCATTAATAAACGATCACCAGCAGCTACTGGCACTGGTGTAACGTTTCTAGTACCAAATGTAATAGTACCTATTGCTATTGTTGAGAGAGCTGGTGCTAAATCAACAAATGCATCTGTAGGGCTGAAAATATTACTTCCCGCAGGCGCGCGGTAAATTTGTGCTCTTACTGTTGCTGTTCCTCCTACAAGGGTAGCAGCAACTGTTGCGGATAAGGACGCAGAAATAGATGTAATAGTACCTGCACGTGGAACGGAAAAGGCTTCTGTTCCAGTAGCAGCTGTTAAGTCTATATTTATACCAGTAAGAGTTACCCCTGGAATAGACGTGCCGAATCCTACCATACTGACTGTCCCGATAGCGCCACCAAGAACTGATGTTAAAACAACAGGAACAATACCTGACGCGAATGGGATGATGGAACCTGTTGCTGGTGGAGTAGTAATACATGCAGCATCTATAGCTTCAAAAGGACCGAGTGCAGCACACTCATTATTTTGATTTGCGCAGCCGCCGCACGTTGAATTCATACAATTCATACACATTTTTACACCCCCTTTCTTCATTATTCTATTCAGCTATGTTTGTGGAGTCAGGGCAAATATCTAAATTTAAGTTTATATTGTATAAATTTTAGAGAGCGCTTTATGGAAGCCTTTATTTAATCTGTATGAATCATCTTATGTGTATGTTAAACATAAAAAATGTCCAATACGTATTTCATACTTATTGGACGATTTATCTTCAGTTCTACCCCTCATTCCACACGGCTTTACACTAATTCCACTTTCGGAAGAAATTGAAAAATAATGAGCCCTTTTCTTTTTTATGCTCTTCATCTGTAGTTTTATATTCCAGTTCAGGTTGCTTGTTTACCTCTTGAGTGTTGATATAGGTTTCAAATGTTTCTTCTAATATAGCTTCAGATTCGTCATTTTTTAAAGTAGGTGACTTTTGCTCATGTAACGCTTCAGAAGTCGTTAGAATAACAGGCTCATTCACTATTTCAGAAGAATCGAGAACGACAGTTTCCTCATTCACTGTTTCAGAAGAATCGAGAACGGCAGTTTCCTCATTCATTGTTTCAGAAGAATCGAGAACGACAGTTTCCTCATTCACTGTTTCAGAAGAATCGAGAACAGCAGTTTCCTCATTCACTGTTTCAGAAGAATCGAGAACGGCAGTTTCCTTATTCATTGTTTCAGAAGAATCGAGAACGACAGTTTCCTTATTCATTGTTTCAGAGGAATTGCAAACGACAGACCCCTTATTCTCAGCTTCAGGTGAATCGAGAACTAAAGGCTTCTCTTTCACAGTTTCAGGAGAATTGACAACGACAGGTTCATTCCTTGTTTGAGATGGATCAAGAATAACAGGTTCCTCATTTATTACATTAGGAGGTCCAAGAGTAAATGACTCATTTACTTCTTGAGATGCTTTAAGAGCATCAGATGCAGTTATCACTTCAGGTGTTTCCAAGACGACAGGCTGATTTATTATTTCAGGTTTTGTTTCATCTATAATAGAAGAATTGATGGCAGTAGGATCATAAATACTTACAGGAATTTGCTTTGTATCAGTAGCATTTTTAAAATGGAATGTTGCTTCTGTGTTGGTATTTCGATAAAGACCATTATATATTTGGCCCGGATGCGCGTTCACTGATTGAAAATAATGTTGATTAAAATGGCGTTCTTCGGGTATATTTCTTTGATGTTCAGTTCCAGAAGATAGGATGTTATGGTTCAAATCTAATTGATTATTGGTTGCTTTTCCTGCCAGATTTTGTAGTAACCTATAAGATGGTTGTTTCGAGGTAGATGTCGATTGATCTTGAGCCATTGCAATTCTAGGCTGTCTTTGTGCAACGTTAGGTATTAAAGGAGAACGGCTTTCAATATTGGGTGTAGTTGTAGGTGCTGGAGCTTCATTAACTTCCATTGTAAGTAGCTTTTTTAAAACGATTAATATTTCTTGGTTCATTTCTTCAATAGTTCGATTTAGAAGCTCAATTTGTGTGGAGAGTAATTTTATTTGCTCCTCGTAGCTTTTAATTTGTGAATTTTGCCTATCATCTAATGTCTCTGTTAGTCCCTCTAAATGTGCAATTTGTGTTTTTAACCCATCAAATTCCTTTTTCATAAAGAGATAGTCTTCTATAGAAGTCCCCATTTTTAATGAAGTTAACGTTTCTCTGTATGTTTCAATCTTTTCCTTCAGTTTTGCAATGTCTTGAGTGGAGTAGGATTTTGAGTTTTCCATGTATTTCACCCCTTTCAGTCCATTAATATTTTATTAAAAATATTTACTTTCTGTTACAAATATACCGGTCCTCCCAAACATTTAAAAATATCCATGGATAAATGGGCTTTGAATAAAAATGATGTATCTCAATACGTATGTTTTTATTAAATATGGAGTTGAACTATTAATTTAGCCCATACACTTTTAGCTGAAAAACATATGCTACAAACGAAAGATAAAAATTTTATGGAGGTGTCAAAAGGATGCAAGATATTATGCCATCCCAGGCGCAGGAACTAATTTGTATAAACGTCGATAAGGTATTTGACTGGATTGTAAAGGAGATGTCGTTTGACTTTTCCCCTACTGGACCAATTACTTTTCCAGGAGTAACGCCAACGACTGATTTAACAGGTGCTGTAGTTACATGTAAGGTAGTTCCATCAGCAACTAATCCTATAGTTATCTTGAACCGTGAGAATCGCCAATTCTCCATTGATGGTTCATCTGTATGTCTTCAACATTTAAATATTCAAAAGAATTTTGTTGTTACGATTGTTGTTTGTTTACCGAACGGCACGATGTTCACAAGCAATAATATTCCACTTTCTCGCTGTGAACAAGTTACACTATGTGCGCCAAAAGGGACAGATGTAGAAATTTTATTTACAGATTTAGATTGTTTCGTGTGTACAACTGGAACATTAACAGCTGGTGCAGGTACAATTACGTTTTCTGCATTAACTATTACTGTAGCTGTTTGTCAAAGTATTCAATCAACATTCCCGGTTACTGTGGAGTTCTTAGCGACTTTCTGCGAGCCAAGAGCAGAATTACCATTTACATGTCCTGGAGTAGTTCGTCCACAGCAATGCCCTATTATTTTCCCGACAGGTGGGTAATAGTAATAATAAAAAAGAAAAACACATATCTTGAAGAGAGGGTAAACCTCTCTTTTTTTATTTTGGTTTAGCTGGTGTCCAATTACTTGCTAAACCAAGATAAAAGCCCCAGTAGATGTCACAGATTTTGGAAAGGTTCAAAAGCGAGTTCGAAAAAATTCTGGACGTAATTGCGATGAGGTTTAATACCATTCAATACATAATTAATTTAGGAGGATAAAAATTATGACTGGTTCCAAACAGGTGGAGAAAAAAATAAATGAGCTCAAAGAACAGACGACCCATTATGTTCATGAGATAAAAAAAATGGTTGAGAAGCTTACAATTCTTGAACCTGTTAATGTCATAAGTTATTTTACTTCTTCATTAAATATTTCTTATGATACTGAACAGGAAAGTTTATGTTTGGGCTCCTATCATATTCGTAATATAGGAAATCAGCCTATTACTAATCCCTATTTGTGCATAAAGCTACCCGAAGACTCGCCATTCTCCTTTTCTGGTAGGTATGTTTATGAACATTTTGCTCCCAATTTAAAAGGAAATAGTAGCTGGGAGCGAATTAATGATCAAGCGAGTAAAGAAGAATTTTGGCTTAGACCTATAGGGAAAACAGCAATAGAGCCAAATGAAACACTATCCTTTACTAATTTTCAAATTAAATGGTCACATAATCTATCATATTCGGGTAGTATTATGGGTCTTACCTATTGTGATCAGTTACAAAATGGCGTGGTTGTGTTAAACCCTATTAATCTTAATGGAATAAGCCAAACACAGGAGGAGAATAATGAGTGAATTTGAAAAAGCGCAACAAGAAATAAAAATTGAGGATATCACTCATCAATTTATAAAGGAGCAGCTATCAAATTTATCAAGCTGTAGTAGTGATAAAAATAATAGCTTTGCTTTTCTTGAAAAAGGAACGCTAAATCTTCTTATTGCTTATTTATTATCTGGAGAAAAACCAAAAAAAGAACAATTTAAAAATGATGAATTCGACATAAACTTGATAAAAAAGCTTGATGAGATTTTAGAAGAAAGTAAGAAGCAATTTGAGGAGGTTATGAGTATGCTTGGAAAAATTTAGTGAAAGGAGAGCCTAATATGGAAAATGATATTGTGAAAAACAATGATCCCATTCAGCTTCAGCAAATGCTTATTTTTTTAAGGGCTGAATTAGCGAAATATAAAAATGAGGTTAAAAGACTGAGAGATAGTGACTATTATTCACTAGTACTAAGATTTGAACGAGAAAACATCCAATTAACAAATCAAAAAAAGGAGCTTTCGATGGAGCTATTAAAGCTGAAGAGAGACTTTGAAAAAGCAACAAAGAGCTACATTGATCATGTGCAAACAATAGAAAAGCATAAGAAAAAACAAATATCTTCGATTGAAGTATTATTAAAGGAAAAAGAGAAGCTTCGTGCGGAAAATAAATTACTAAAGCAAACATTAAAAGCCACACAAGATGAATTACTGTCTGTTAATTCGATGAATGGGCTAGAAAGTAAGCTGAGTGATTTTGCAATGGGCATCAGTCAACAAATAGAAAACATCATGGAAGCAATTGAAAATTCACGTTTAGATCCCGAAAAATTTAATCAGTATTTAATGAAAGAGATTGATGGAAAATTAGACCATATAAATAAACATAATTCGACTATTAATCTGCTGGAAGAAAGAACGATTGTGAAGAATGACGCTCTTAAACAGTTAGATACTCAAGTAAATAAGGAGTTGGTCCAATCTATTGATTTTGAAGAACAGGTGGAGCATAAATTACGCATTCTAGATGACCTAGAGCAGAAATTGAATGAACTTGCTAAAGAAATAAACTCGAATGAAATTACGCAATAGAGAGGAGATTAATCCATTAATACTTTTTTGACTGTTTCAAAAGTAAGGAAGTAAACGCTTTTGAAACAGTCTTTTGTATTTATTAGAAAAATACTTATTTCGTTTCTCTATGCAATGTAACTCTTTTCAAACGAGGTGAATATTTTTTAAGCTCCAACCTTTCAGGATTATTTCGTTTATTTTTTGTAGTGATATAGTTTTTATCACCTGTTTCGGTACAGGCTAATGTTACTTGTACACGCATAAATATGCCTCCTTTTAAATCGTAATAATTACGCTTTATACAATATTATTTTTTAGTATATATGTCAATAATGAATCTCCATGAAATTTTAAGCATTGCAATTTATGTTTTACTATGGTTTAATTACAAAATGTAAATAGTAATGATTACGATTTAAGGAGTTGTATAAAATGACAAAAAAAATCCCTGTCACTGTTTTAAGTGGATATTTAGGTTCGGGAAAAACGACAATGATGAATCATGTCCTGCAAAATGAAAAAAATATGCGAGTAGCTGTTATCGTAAATGATATGAGTGAAATCAATATTGATGCTGAATTAATTGCAAATGGGAGCGGTATTTCACGTACAGAGGAAAAATTTGTGGAGCTATCCAATGGGTGCATTTGCTGTACACTGCGTGAAGATTTATTGCTGGAGGTTGAGCGTCTCGCTAAGCTTGGCAATATTGATTATATTTTAATTGAATCTACAGGAATTAGTGAACCAATACCAGTTGCTCAAACATTCAGCTATTTGGATGAGGAGCTGGGTATTGATTTAACGAAATTTTGCCAGCTTGATACGATGGTGACTGTTGTTGATGCGAATCGATTCTGGCATGATTTTCAGTCAGGCGAAAGTCTTTTAGAGCGAAAGGAGGCAGTGGGAGAATTAGATGAACGGGATGTAGCAGATTTGCTCATAGATCAAATTGAGTTTTGTGATGTCCTTATTCTAAATAAATGTGATTTAGTATCAGAGGCTGAGCTTGAAAGATTAGAACGTATTTTACGTGCTTTACAGCCTGAAGCTAAGCTAATTCGAACAGTGAATGGTGTGATAGAGCCAGCAGAAATTCTCAATACAGGACGCTTTGATTTTGAGAGGGTGTCAGAATCTGCAGGGTGGCTAAAGGAATTGGAGCTTGGTTATGAAAATCATACGCCTGAGACAGAGGAATACGGCATTTCCTCTTTCACCTATAATCGTAGAAGGCCATTTCATCCAATGCGTTTTGTCGAGTGGTGCGATCATATGCCAGAATCGATTGTACGGGCAAAGGGAATTATTTGGAGTGCTAGACATCAGGATGTAGCATTATTGCTGTCACAGGCAGGGTCATCAGCAAAGATAGAACCGGTTTCCTATTGGGTAGCCGCTTTATCAAAGGAGCAGCAACAGGATGTATTTTCTCAAAGCCCTGAGGTTCTAAAGGATTGGGATGATGAGTTTGGAGATCGTATGACACAGCTTGTGATTATTGGAATTGATTTAGATAAAGAGGCGATTATTGCAGAGTTAGATGCTTGTTTATTAACGGTGGACGAGTATAATATGCCGTGGGAAAATTTACAGGACCCCTTTAATTGGGAATGGCAATAAACAAAAAGAAGATTTCGGCTAGGTCTCCGAAATCTTCTTTTCAAATACATGATTATAATTTGTTGCATCTCTTAATGCTTTTTCCTCAATGGGAATACGTACTGATAGCATAGTGACATTTAAAAGTGTAAAACAAAACGCTGTAAAATAGGCTTGAAACATAATAGGTAGCAGTAGAATCTCTAAGCAAACGACGGCGTAATTTGGGTGACGCATAAATGTATAAGGTCCTTTGCGTACAACTTGAGCATCTGGAAGAATTAGAATTTTTGTGTTCCAAAAAGTACCTAGTGAACGAATGCACCAAATGCGTAATGCCTGCACAGCAATAAATAATAAGAAAAATAACGGAAATAAGGGCGATATACCACTATTATTGGTTAAGACTTCTATCATTAAAAATAGGAAAAAACTGATGTGCATTGTAACCATATAGGGATAGTGAGAGGCGCCGACTTCATACGCCCCTTGTGAAAGCATCCATTTTTCATTGCACTTGGCAATAAAAATCTCTGTCAATCTTTGTAGAATCACGATAATCAGGATAGTATAAAACATCATGCTACTCCCTCCATTTAAATAATACAGCTTCAGCACAGAAGCCAGGGCCGAGAGCGACAAGCAAACCAGTATCCCCCACTTGTCCTTCATGTAACATAAATTGCTCTAATACGTATAGCACCGTAGGAGATGACATATTTCCATGTTTTTTTAATATTTCCCGAGAAATGTCGGTTTTTTGGGGTGCTAAATAAAGCGTATCTTCATAGGCTTTTAATACTTTTTTACCGCCAGGATGTGCAATGAAATGGTTAAGCTGTTCGCTGTATAGTTCCTGTTCCATTAAAAATTGTTCAATGAAAGGACCGAGCCAATTAGTGATAATAGCTGGGATACTTTTTTGGAAAACAACATGTAGACCATTGTTTTTAATATCCCAGCCCATAACATTCTCAGAATCTGGCATCCATTTGGAGCCGGTTGCTATGATAGCAGGTGTCGGCATTCTTGTCTCAATTTTTGCTTCATCTCCACAAACAAGGATACATGCTGCACCATCTGCAAAAAGTGAGGCACCGACTAAATTACTTTTTGAAAAGTCATTTGGCTGGAAGGTTAAACTACAGAGTTCTACACAAACGACAAGAACTTTTGCCTCGGGATGGGCAAGACAAAAATCATAGGCTCTACTAATACCAGCTGCACCACCAGCACAGCCAAGTCCCCAAAGTGGTATACGTTTAACTTTGTCTGAAAATGGAAGGTGATTCATTACTCGGGCATCAATACTTGGTGTTGAAATGCCTGTACTACTGACGAAAATGATAGCATCAATGTCCTGTGGCGATATGGGTGTTTTTAAAAACTTCTCATTTTGTAAACATGCTTGAATAACAGCCACACTATATTGTGTTGCCAGCTCAATATATAAATTGTTGCGTTCTTCAAAGGAATGATCAGTACGATGCCACTCTGGCGGCACACAAAAATGACGGGTTGCAATACCACCATTCTCAAATACTTTTAAATATCGTTCTAATTTTGGGATTTTTGTGTGAAAAAGTTCCTTTGTTAATTCCTCCGCGTTTGTCTGCTGTAATGTGTACGGTGGTTGGTATGTACTGATAGAAATGATTTTTGACAATTCAACATCTCCTTTGCTAATAGTGGTTTTGTTCATTGTATGCAAGAAGGAAGGGGATACATGCTTATTAGATTGCATTTGACATTTTCGGAAGATTTCGCTATATTAATAACAATTAAATCGGAAGTAGGTGATGTGACATGATGAATAGATCTGTTTTTAGCGAACTGCAATTCGGTTTGTTCAATTTCACACGCCTAAAATATACAATTTGACTTAAGTTCAATAGTTCGATTTGTGTATTCTCTTAAACGTGCCTGTGAAACCTTGTAACTGCCGAATTGCGCAGATACAAGGTTTTTTTATCTTCACTTGGTGGATGTCACCGATTTTCAAAATCTGGACGTAATGATGCCAAGGTGAAATTGATATGCACTTTTAGGAGGAAACTAAATTGAAATTAACAGCATTAGGTTTTAACACATATTTTGAAGAGCAAATGATTGAATATAAGAAGCAGGCTAAGCTAGTGAATTGTGTAGCAGCAAGGGTTACATTAGAACATAAGCATTCATATCGTGTATTAGCAGAAGAAGGCGAGTGGCTAGCAACAGTTGCAGGGCATTTTGCCTATACCTCATTGGCACGTGAGGATTTTCCAGCAGTTGGTGATTGGGTATTAGTAGAAAAAATGCCTGGTGAAGAAAAGGCTATTATTCATCAGCTATTTAAACGAAAATCTGTCTTTTCACGCAAGGTGGCGGGGCAGGAAATACAGGAACAGATTGTAGCATCCAACGTAGATATTGTGCTGCTTGTTATGAGCTTAAATGCAGATTTTAATATTCGACGTTTAGAACGCTATTTAGTAGCAGCTTGGGATTCAGGAGCAAAACCGATTATTGTTCTGACAAAGGCTGATTTATGTGCTGATGTTTCAGACAAGGTAAGAGATGTTGAGTCTGTGGCGTTCGGTGTAGATATTTTTGTAACAAGTGCCTATTCAGGTGAGGGATTAATGGATATTCGCGCATTATTTACAGAGGGTGTGACAGGAGCTTTGCTTGGTTCTTCAGGTGCAGGGAAATCTACACTGACAAATATGCTGAGTGGCGAAGAGCTTATGAAAGTATCTGGCATTCGTGAGGATGATGCTAAAGGGCGTCATACAACAACACATCGCGAATTAGTGGTATTACCTGGTGGTGGGTGTTTAATTGATACGCCAGGAATGCGTGAGCTACAATTATGGGATCAAGGGGATAGCCTTGCTTCTAGTTTTCAGGACATAGAGCAGCTTTCAGCAGCTTGTCATTATCGAGACTGCACACATCAAAAGGAGCCACACTGTGCTGTACAGCAGGCAATAGCGGATGGGGAGCTGGAGCAATCTCGACTTCAAAGCTACTTTAAATTGCAGAAGGAGCTTGCCTTTATGGAGCGCAAGGCAAATACACAGGCAAGACTTGATGAGCAACGAAAATGGAAGCAAATTGCGAAGGGTTTAAAAAAGGGAAAAAAGAAATGAGTTTAGCGGGACACAGATAGATTTTGAAATATCTGTGTTCCGTTTTTTAGGAGGGAATAAGGTTGAGTAAGAAAAAATGGTTTCGAGGAGCAGTCATTATAGCCATTGCTGGTACAGTGCTGTTTGGGCGAGCAAAAAAAGTAACTGCTGGCAAAACACTTTTTGTTTCAAAGGGCCCGAAGTATGCTTTTCCAGTTATAGATGCTGAAGCAGGTAAGGTGATAGGCGTTGTACATGCTAAAGGTAAGACGTATATGACTGTTAGTGTAGATGTACATGCTGATACATATAAAGTAGAGGGTTCGTTAAAAGGCTTACTGCAAACGACTGATGAGGAGAGTATCGCACATATTTGTCATTGTGCTAAACTTTTTGTAAACCATGGGGTGAAGTCTTAGTTATGACTATACATGGCATTAATCATTTATTATTTTCTGTGTCGAATTTAGAGCAGTCAATCGTGTTCTATGAAACTATTTTCGATGCTAAGTTATTAGTTAAAGGAAAAAGCACTGCCTATTTTGATTTAAATGGGCTATGGCTTGCTCTGAATGTAGAAAAAGATATACCACGACAGGAAATCCATCAATCCTATACACATATAGCCTTTTCTATTGAGGAGGCCGATTTTGAAAAAATGTATGAAAAGCTAGTAAGCTATCAGGTGAACATTTTACAGGGCAGAAAACGAGATGTCAGAGATAAAAAGTCGATTTATTTCACAGATCCAGACGGTCATAAATTTGAATTTCATACAGGAACTTTACAAGATCGATTGAATTACTATAAGATGGAAAAGCCACATATGGGATTTTTAGATTAATTAGATGTCTCTCTGTAAGAAGAGGGCATCTATTTTTTTTGCAACGTTTTCCTTTTCTCAAACGACTTTAAAGTGTAGCCAAAAGGAGGAGATTAGGTGGATATAGAAAAATTGGTTAAGAGTGCAAAAAGGGGGAATGATGAAGCATTTGAGCAGTTGATTGCTTTCATGCGTGAAAAATTATATCGTACTGCCTACTCGTATGTTCGAAATGAGCAGGATGCGCTTGATATTTATCAAGAGTCTATTTATAAAGCCTATACAACATTGAAAACATTAAAGAATCCAAACAGTTTTCCAGGGTGGATTATTAAGATTGTGGTTTATAAATCTATTGATTTTATTAGAAAAGATGCAAGGAAATTCACTTTAGGAGATGAGGAGTTTTTTGCAGAGATAGCTGGTACTCAAAATATGAAGAACATTGCATATTCATTAGATGTAAAAGAGGCAATTGATACATTAGATGCCAAATATAAAACAATTATGTGGTTACGCTTCTATCATGATTTTACTGTCAAAGAGATTGCAAAAATGTTGGGGTGTCCTGAAGGAACAGTGAAGTCCTATATTAACAGAGCTAAGAAAGAGTTAAAACCAATTTTAAGGGAGGGCTACTTGTATGAGTAAGGATAATAGTCGTATCGATATTCCACTTCAACAATTGATGATGAGAGAGCAGGTGGCAATAAGAGCAGCAAAAAGGAAGAAGCTGAATATTAGAATTCTAAAACCTCTCCTTACTGCCTGTGGATTATGTATAGTACTACTAGGTTCGGGATTTCTCTCTCCCACAATAGCGACCGCATTAGCTAATGTACCTTATATTGGAGCCATTTATGCTAAATTTGGGGATATTGCAGCTAAAAAGATTGAACAAGAGCACTTGATGACAACAATAGATAAAGAGGATACGCATGGGGGCCTTACAATGACTGTTAAAGAAGCGGTATATGATGGGAATAGATTATTAGTTACGGTCACATATACAGGGCAGAATGGTGTTTCTTTACAAGAGGAGGTTGTAGGTACTAATACGCTAACTGTCAATGGGGAGCCAATAGATGTTGCAATGGGTTCTACAGGTCAAGATGATATTGGTAAAAACACAATTATTGAGCATCATGAATTAACTTTATCCAATGCAGATATATATGGGGATAAAATTGAAGTTGCATTAGATGGTAGTGATTTATTTGGCTACAAAGGTAATTGGCATGTGGATTTTACACTTGAAAAATTAAAGGAAGAAGTTATCACTTTCTCTCCAAATATAAAATCTAATACTAATGATGGACTATATAAGTTAAACGTTGCACAGGTTTCATTTACACCGTTATCGACGCGTATAGATGTCCTAGTAGATTATCCAAGAGAGTTAGATAGAAATGATCAATGGCCATTTTTTGAGTTTGAGGTAACAGATAGTGAAGGGAGGTTATACGATAGGGCGAATATGCAAATGGGAGCGACTAAGGATTATGGACATCATATTATTCTAGTACTACCACCTATGGAGAAAATGCCAAAATCATTTACACTTAAACCAGGGAAGACGGATGAGCAAGGATATTGGCGCCAAATAAAGGGATTAGAAATGATAGTACCCCTAGAGCCTTAAAAAATATATAATCCTCCTTTAGTTTTTGAGAACTAGAGGAGGATTATATAATATTAAAGAGAAACAATATAAGAGGAGAAATCATTCATAATATTATAGGAGGTGGCTTTATGACAAAAGCTATTATTTTTGATATGGACGGAACTTTATTTCAAACCAATTTAATTTTAGAGCCTGCACTAGCTGCGACGTTTGATGTGTTACGGGGTAAGGGCTTGTGGCAGGGAGATACGCCAATAGAAAAATATCGAGAAATTATGGGAGTACCATTACCTGTTGTTTGGGAAACGCTATGTCCAATGCACTCTTTAGCAATACGTGAAGAGAGCAATGCATTATTCCATACAAAGTTGATTGAGCAAATACGGAATGGTAAGGGCGCATTATATCCAAATGCAGAGAAAACACTTACTGCTTTGACAGAGCACTATAAGCTATACATAGCCAGCAATGGACAGAAGGAGTACTTACAAGCAATAGTGGAAACCTATCAATTGGAGCGTTTTATCAAAGATACATACAGTATCCAGTCTATTTCAAGTGGTCATAAATCAGATTTGGTAAGAAAAGTGATTGTAGAAAATGCTATTCAGCAAGGAGCTGTTGTCGGAGATCGTTCTTCTGATATTCAGGCTGCCCATGATAATCAGCTTCTCTCAATTGGGGTACGTTTTGATTTTGCCCAGGAAGCAGAGCTACAAAGGGCAGATATTGTCATTGACGACCTAAAAGATTTATTACAAGTTCAATTAGCTTAAGTAATAAATTTTTATCTCCTGATATTTTCCTTTTATCGAGAAAAATAAACGATTTATCGAAAATTTTCAGTCATTTCTAGACATTTATTGCATTTCTAAAGGAGAAAGCGTAAAATGGTGCCAACCTAATAGAAAAGCATTGAGAAGGAAAAGTAAATTGGATCAGCATTATATAGAGAGCCTCTGTTGGTGGAAATGAGGTAAATGAACCCTTTTGAAAATGACCTTTGAGCTTCGTACCGAAAGCATTTGGCAAGTAGATTACGACGAGATAGGCACTCGTTACAACAGCAGCAGTATCTCTCATAGATGAGACGTACTGATAGAGGCAAGTAGTGTGAGCTATTTGTAAATATAGGTGGTAACACGGGTATACTCGTCCTAATCAATTTTGATTAGGGCGATTTTTTTTATCTTCATTCAGCAGAAAACTCCTACCTACCTCTACAGGTGGTGAGATGAATGCGGTTTTGGTTTCTTTTCAGTGGGTGTCCAAACACCTACTGAATGAAGATAAAGCCTCCGGCGGATGTCACGGATTTTCAAAGGAATGAATTGAGCAGGCACAATTCAAAATCCGGACGCAATTACGCCAAGGCGAAATTGATCCATTTTTATTTATGCGAGGGGAGCAATTTAGAATGACAATTGTTATTGGAGGCGCTTGGCCATATGCAAATGGTTCTTTGCATTTAGGACATGTTGCTGCACTATTACCAGGTGATATTTTGGCTAGATATTACCGTCAAAAGGGCGAAAGGGTTTTATATGTGTCAGGGAGTGATTGTAATGGCACACCGATTTCTATTCGCGCTGCACAGGAGAACACAACTACTGAGGCTATCGCTAATCATTATCATGAGGAATTTACACGATGCTTTACTGATTTAGGATTTACCTATGATTTGTATACCCGTACAGATGCTAAGCATCATCATGACTCTGTAAAGGCCATTTTTTTACAGCTACTTGCAAATAACTTTTTATATAAAAAGAAAATTGAGCAGGCTTATTGTGAAACAGACAAACAGTTCTTGCCAGATCGGTTTGTAGAGGGAGTTTGTCCAAACTGTGGTGCAAAGGCACGTGGTGATCAGTGCGATCACTGTTCCACAATTTTAGATCCACTCGATTTAAACGATAAACGTTGTAAAATTTGTGGCAATGAGCCAATTATTAGAGAAACGGAGCATTTTTATTTTGCCTTTAGTCAATTTCAAGGAAGATTGGACACATATTTAGCAGAGGCAAAGGCTGAAAAACGCTGGCGTGATAATGCCCTTGGGCTAACAGAGCGTTACTTGGCTGAAGGAGTTCCAGACCGTGCAGTGACGAGAGATTTACCAAATGGTATTGATGTTCCAGTTCCGGGATTTGAAGGTAAAAAAATATATGTATGGATTGAAGCGGTTGCAGGTTATTTAACTGCAAGCATCGAATGGGCAAAGCAGCATCAAATAGCTATTGAGGATTTATGGAATGAAGAAACAATCTCGTATTATGTACATGGTAAGGATAATATCCCATTCCATACCGTTATTTGGCCAGCCATTCTAATGGGAATAGGGGCAAAGGCATTACCAACACATATTGTGTCGAATGAATATTTGACGCTAGAAAAACGAAAATTATCAACCAGTCAAAATTGGGCGGTATGGGTGCCATATATTTTAAGTCGATATGATGCGGATTCGATTCGTTACTTTTTAACAATGAATGCCCCAGAAAACCGTGATACGGATTTCTCCTGGCGGGAATTTATTTATAGCCATAATGGGGAGTTGCTTGGTGCATATGGCAACTTTGTTAATCGTACGTTGAAGTTTATTGAAAAATCTTTTGAAGGGCAGGTACCACAAGCTGAGGTAGATGGAAACGTTCGAAAGCAAACGATTCAATTGTTTAATGAGGTGAGCAACCTTATTGAAGCGGGTCATTTCAAACAAGCATTAGAGGCTATTTTCGAATATATTCGGGCAGCCAATCGTTATTTCGACGAACAGCAGCCATGGCTTCAGGTGAAGGAGAATGTAGAAGCAGGAAATCAAACACTTGCAACATGTGTCTATATTATTGCGAATCTGGGTCAGCTACTACATCCGTTTTTACCATTTTCAGCCGAAAAGGTAAGAAGAATGTTAGGTATACGTGAGCTAATGTGGCACGAGCAGGTAGAGCTTCCAGCATTCATTAATGAGGTGACACCACTGTTTGAACGTCTTGATGTGGAGCTGATAGAAGAAGAATTTCAAAAGCTTGTGAAGGACAGTCAATAAAAAATCCAAAAGCAGTACGACATAAAGTTTGTCATACTGCTTTTGGCAATTAGTTCATCACTGGTGTTAATTTTGCTACAACAACACTGTTAATCGCATTGATGTATGCCAGTGCACTTGCTTTTAATATATCTGTATCTGCGGCTTTGGCAATATATTTTTCACCCTCGTGCTCGATTGTGATTTTTACTTTCCCAAGTGCCTCTTTCCCACGAGATACACTGTTGATATTGTATTCTACAAGTTTTACGTCAATATTTGTAATTTCTGCAATGGCTGAATATAAGGCATCGATTGGACCTGAGCCTACTGCGCTCGCTTTAAATACTTCGCCGCCTTTACGAATCTTCACACTTGCTGAAGGGAAGTTTGAATTGCTGACGACTTGTAAATCGTCAAAGTCAAAGAATTGCTCACTATAATGTGTGGCATTCGCATTGTTTGCATCATGTTTTTCATAGTAGCTTTCAACAATTACATATAAATCATGATCGTAGACTTCTTTCTTCGCATCAGCAAGCTTCAAGAAGCCTTCAAAGATTCCTTCAAATTCATCTGTAGAAAGATTTGAGAAACCAAGCTTTTCAAGTGCATTTTTCACCGCATGACGCCCAGAGCGAGCTGTAAGGACTAATTCCATATCATCAAGACCTACATCTTCTGGATGGACAATTTCGTAAGCATCACGAGATTTTAGCAAGCCGTCTTGGTGAATACCAGATGAATGAGCAAAAGCATTGTCCCCAGTAATTGCTTTGTTCACTTGTACATCTAAGCCCATAAAGCTTGAAACAAGACGAGATGTATTCATAATTTCTTTAGTATTTATACGTGTTTCAGCATTGTAAACAGCGCTACGTGTTTTTAGTGCCATTACAACTTCTTCTAATGCAGCATTACCAGCACGTTCACCAATACCGTTAATTGTACATTCTACTTTATCTGCACCATTCTTAATGGCAGCAAGTGTATTAGCTGTTGCCATCCCAAGATCATTATGACAATGAACACTTAGTAAAACGCTGTCATCTAAATTTTTCATACGTTCATTTAATTTATAAATCATTGCCCCAAATTCTTCCGGCTCTGCAAAGCCAACTGTATCTGGTACATTAATCATCGTTGCACCAGCCTTCATTACAGCCTCAATCGTTTTCCAAAGATACTCGAAATCTGAGCGGGAAGCGTCTTCCGTTGAATATTGAACTTGCGGTAAAAGGGTTTTCGCATATTTGACAGCATCCACACCAATTTGTAGGATTTGATCCTTAGATTTGCTAAACTTTTTCTCTACATGAATATCTGAAGTTCCAAGTACCATATGAATCATAGGATTTTCAGCATATTTGACAGCATTATAAACAGCATCAATATCTGCCTGTACAGCACGTGCTAGAGCAGTTATCATAATGTCATTTGTATTTCCTACTTTTTGTGCAACAGCTTTTACTGCATCAAAATCACCTTGTGATGAAGCAGGGAAACCAGCTTCGATAATATCGACGCCTAATTTTTTGAGCTGCTGTGCAATCTCTACTTTCTCATATAAATTCAATTTTGCACCTGGCACTTGCTCGCCATCACGTAAAGTTGTATCAAACACCCAAATTTTTCTTCCCATTTTCAAACACTCCTTTTGTCATTGTCTTTTTCATAAAGCTACACTTAGGCCAAAAATCGTTTAATCAAAATAAAAAAACCCGTCTCTATTTAAAAATAGAGACGAGTTTATGCTCGCGGTACCACTCTAATTGACCTTCTCTTTACAGAAAAAGTCCCCTTATCGACAGCTATCACTGTCTATCCCAATAACGGAGGAAACCGACATCCCTTACTTAATTTCAGGGAGTAGCTCATGGACGAGTTCAAAATGTGTGTCTACCGATTTTCACCAACCATCGGCTCTCTACAAGTACACAGGCACTTCTACTATTTCCAATCTTGGCCTACAATGTGTTGTTGAAAGCAATCATACTTTGATATTGTGAATCTGTCAATAATATTCTAAAAATTATTTTTTTTCTGTCTAAATCAATGTAGGATTAGCCCTATTTTAGAATAAGGCGAAATGGTTTATTTCCATTATGAACAGCCATTTACGTGTGTTAATAAAAATTTTAATATAGGCTATAGAAATATAGCGATAAAGTACAAATAGGGAGAGATATTAATGGATTTACAGAGCACCTTAAAATTTTTACATATAGCGGAAGGATTAAAGCGAGAACTGCGTCATAGCTGGCTTTCAGATGGGCGGCAGGAAAGTGTAGCCGAGCATACATGGCGGGTAGCGTTAATGGCAATGGCTATTGAGGAATACTTACCGCAAAAGGTTAATAGTGAACATTTATTAAAAATGATTATTATTCATGATTTAGTGGAGGTGTATGCCACCGATATCCCGGCCTTTGATACGATGAATGATATAAAGGCAAAAGAACAAAAGAGACAAAATGAAATCAAAGCAATTGAAAAAATTAGAAATTTGCTAGGAAATGATACAGGACAACGATTTTATGATTTGTGGTTTGAATTTGAGCATAAGAAAACGTATGAAGCAAAAGTAGCGAATGCTTTAGATAAACTTGAAGCGCAAATTCAGCACAATGAAGCTGCTATCGAAACTTGGTTACCGATTGAGCATGAAATGGTATTTTTGCTAGGTAGACATACGGATTTTGATGATGTGTTAGATGAGCTGAAAGATATCATTGAAGCAGAAGGAGTAGAAAAAATTCAGACAGATAATAATTGATAAGAATCTGCTATTTTTCTAGGGGAAGATAGAAAATAGACAGATTCTTTTAGTATTTTTATTCTATTTTAAAGCGTGAAACTTGAGTTTGTAATTCCTCAGCCATATTTGAAAGTGTAGCAGCAGAAGCGGCCACCTCTTCAATCGTGGCTAACTGCTCTTCAGAGGCAGAGGCTACATTTTGTAAGTTAGAAGAAGACATTTGTGCAATTGTTGCTATTTCATCGAAGGATGCATATATCAGCTCCGCACTTGAAGACATTTCTTCTGAAACGGTCGTTGCTTCTTGAATTTGCTTAGAAACTTGTTCAATCAGATCAACGATTTTTGAAAAGCCTTCCTCAGCTACCTTTACAACTTGCATGCCAATTTGAACCTCTTGTGTACCAGTATCCATAACAGATACCGCACGATTTGTATCATGCTGAATTTCGGAAATGAGGCTAGCAATTTGTTCAGCAGATTGCTTAGATTGCTCCGCTAGTTTTTTTACTTCATCCGCAACAACCGCAAAGCCGCGACCATGATCTCCTGCACGAGCAGCCTCAATTGCAGCGTTTAATGCTAGTAAATTTGTTTGCTCTGCAATATCTGTAATAAGACCGATAATATTACCTATTTCTACAGAGTGGTTCCCTAAGTTTTTGACTACGTTCGCAGACTCTAAAACGGCTGTATGAATTGTATCCATTTGTGTAATGACACGGAGTAATGAATCGTTTCCTTTGTTAGCCTCAACATTTGTTTCCAAAGCAAGCTCAGATACAGCAGCTGTAGTCGTTGCCAATTGCTGAATACCTCTTGTCATATTTTTCATGGCTTCAGAGCTTTCAGTAGCATTTTTTCCTTGCGCCTCAGAGCCACTTGCAACCTCCTGTATAGAGGATGTCATCTGCTCTGTTGCTTGGATTGTTTGATCTGCACTTGCTGTTAATTCAGCTGCAGAGCCACTTACCTGTACAGTATTGTGACGAACACTTGTAATGAGTTCCTTTAAATTTAGAGCCATTTGATTAAAGGCAAGTGCTAAATCACCAACCTCATCACGATTCTTTATACGGATTTGCTCTGCTGTTAAATCACCCTCGGCAATTTTTTGTGCTGCTCTAGCCATCCCTTTAATAGGTCGAGAAATAAGGCTACCCATGATAATAGCAATTATCAGACTAATGACAACAGCAAACACCCCAAGTATAATCATTTGAAATTTTATCGATTGAATTTCTTTAGTTGTCGCGGCGATTTTACCATCTATATACTCACTTTGATAATTGGCAAGGTTTTCTACGCGTGCATCGAATTGCTTAATAATTAATCGTCCCTGTGTACTATCAAGCTTTTCGTATTGTTCTATTTCTCCAGCAGCCTTTAAGGAAAACATACGATCAGCGAATTGCTGGACATTTTGCTCACTTTTATTGATAGCCTCTAATAATTCAATAGATTCATTAGTATGGAAAGATGCCATTAATTCATCTGATTTTTTTTTGAATTCTTCCCTTGATTCGTTGTTGCTTTGAAGATTTTGTTTATCTCCAAGTAATAAATACCCTCTTAGGCTTACAATTTCTTGCTTCGCAATCGCTCGAAGCTCCTGAATACTTATAGATCTAGTAGTTTGTTCTTCAAGTAACACACGATATGTTTGATTAACGGAATTAAGCTGTTTAATGTTTAACCCGATTGTGCCAATTAAAACTAAAATAACAATAAAAAAACCGAGTATTAATTTCTTGTAGATAGTAAATCGCATAGTTGAAGTTTCCTTTCTCAGTAATTTAGTATAAATGTTACAAAAAAATGAAATATGTATATATACCATTTATATCAGATTATATGAATTTTACAAAGTATTAAGAGTATTTTCATGTTAATTAATAAAACTAATATGGAAGTAAGTTGTAGAGAAAATAATAAAAAACATAGAAATAATAGGTAATTAACTTGTAACGAAAGCGGATAGTTAATGATAGAACATAAACAAATATGTCAATCCTCATAAATTTGAAACTTAATGAGCTGTAGTAACGTAGAATCAATAAAGAACTGACTAGGGATGTGAGAAGGTGTATAGACCAATTTTGAAATTGCCAAAAACAAAAGTTGAAAAACTATGGGACTATATTGGCTGTGGATTATTTGTGCTGTCCATCCTTTACATTTTTTTTATGTGGGGCGAAATGCCTGAAGAGATTCCAGGGCATTTTAACGGTGCAGGAGAAGTGGATCGTTGGGGCTCAAAAATAGAACTGTTCATTCTTCCATTTATCGGAACGTTTCTCTGGATATTATTGAGCCTACTGGAAAAGGCACCGCATATGCACAATTACCCAGCACGTTTAAATGAAAACAATGTTGAGGCATTTTATTTAAATAGCCGTAAGACTTTAAATGAAATTAAAAATCTTTGTTTAATTATCTTTGCTGCTATATCATTTCAGATGGTTCAAATTGCTATAGGGGAGATAGAAACTCTTGGCTGGTGGTTCCTTCCGATTGTGTTAATGGGAACAGCCATACCGATTATTAAGGGCATAGTAGCAACTTTTAAAATAAAATAGTATTTATGTACTCAAACGCTTGTGGAATTATCCGAGCGTTTTTTTGTACGCAAATTTTATAAAATCATTTATACTATCAAAATCGATAAAAATTGTAAGTGATAAAAACGAGTTGACAAGTACTGTATAAATTCTTTATATCATGAGATAGGCTGTAATTTTATAGATGCACCATATAATTGTACTATTTCTTTTGTTATTTCTAGTAATAAAATGGTATCGTATTTACAAAATATATTTACTTATTTTTAAATGATCTAAAATGGGTAATAAAGAAGTGTGATTCGAAATGATGTCTTTTATGGGATTTCTCAAATTTGCATCGATTGAACGGGACGGTTGTGTACAAAATAATTATAGGAAAGGAGGCTGAGAATGACGCACACATATATCGAGCAAGTCGATGAAAAATGGCGTGAAAGCTTTGCTAGGCTGGTAGATGTGGTGGAAACAAATTTACCTGAAGGCTTTGAACGCACATTGAATTATGACATGATTAGCTATGTTGTCCCATTATCAACGTATCCTAAGGGTTATCATGTTACACCGAATACACCACTTCCTTTCATTAGCCTTGCTGCACAAAAACGACATTTAGCTGTCTATCATATGGGTCTTTATACAGATAGGGAGTTATTGTCTTGGTTTCAGGAGGAGTATGCAAGGCGTGTACTCACAAAGCTCAATATGGGAAAGAGCTGTATTCGTTTTACAAATTCAAAAAATATTCCGTACGATTTAATTGGTGAACTGGTTGCGAAAATAACACCGATGCAATGGGTTATAAAATATGAAGGAGAGCTGACGAAATGAAAAGTGCCACTACATTTTTAATGTTTCAGGGACAGGCAAATGAGGCTATTCATCAATATCAACAATGGTTTTCGGATTTAGAAATCAAGAGCTTAACATATATGGAAAACTCACAGCAGATAGCAATGGCTATACTCGATTTAAAAAGTCTGAAAATTATGGTCAATGATAGTGTTATACAGCATAATTTCACTTTTACACCATCCATATCCATCTTTCTGGAATGTGAGTCTGTGGAAGAAATCAACCATCTCTCGGCTCAAATGCTAGAGGGCGGAAAGGCATTAATGCCTCTTGATAATTATGGTTTTTCTAAGCAATTTACATGGATTGAGGATCGTTTCGGAGTATCTTGGCAGCTTACGTATAATTGATTTTAAAGGGGAGTATATATGAACAAGTGGATGCAACGAGCTATAGAACTTGCTTTAGAGAACATAGCGCAAGGTGGACAACCATTTGGAGCTGTATTAATAAAGGATGAAGAAATTATCGGGGAAGGTGTCAATGAGTTACATCTTCGCCCAGATAGTACTGGCCACGCGGAGCTTTTAGCTGTTCGACGTGCGCAGGAAAAGCTACAGTCAATAGACTTAACAGGGGCCGTTATGTATGCTAGTGGGGCACCCTGTCCTATGTGTTTTGGTGCGATGGCAATGGCGGGAGTAGATAAGGCATATTTCGCTAATTCTTTAGAGGATGCTATTTCGGTTGGTTTAAGCCGATCTAGTGAGGTATATGCAGATTTATTGAAATTAGAAAATGAACGTTCGTTTCAAATGATTCATATGCCAGTAATGGATGATGAAAAAAATCCGATGCATGTCTGGCATAAATGCAAAGTTGAATGAACAAAAGGAGAAAGAGAATGGCAGTAACTTTAGTGAGACATGATATTAAATATGCTGAAGCAATGCATGCATTGTCTTCCATGCCACAGGTGCGAGATGCACTAGGGTTACCTGCTGGTAAAGTAGAAGACACAATAAATTTTATTAAACGAGAATGTGTGGATGAAGAGGATGGAAAGACTGTTCCTCGGGTTGTCCTAAACGAAGAAGGACAGTTCATTGGTGTGACTGCATTAATGTTTATCGATCACACGAAAAAAAGCTGTCACATTGGTTCTTGGCTTGGCTATGAGTTTTGGGGAAAAGGCTATAATATAGAAGCGAAAATAGCGATTTTAGATATTGCATTTTTTGAATTAGGACTTGAACGGGTTTTCGCAGGTGCGAGACAGGTCAATATTCGTTCTCAAAAGGCACAGGAGAAATTTCCATTTATTCGATTAGGAGTAGAAAAGGATTTTCCGGAGGAGCACGCATGGTTAGAGGTAAAGGAAAAGCAGCCATGTGTTTTAAATGTTTTTGAACGTACAGATTTTGTCCGTTATCGTACAGCTTTAGTAAAAGTGGAAGGCCCACGCGAGAGCTATTTACCGCAATTATTAATAGCAGATGAAAGTGAAGAAGCTGTAAGGAAATATTTAAATGACGGCGACTTGTATGAAATTAAATGTGGTGAACAATTAGCAGGCGTAGCACTACTTCTTGCACAATCTAATAAGGCAGTGGAGTTGAAAAATATTGCGATCGTACCAAATTATCAGGGGAAGGGACTTGGCAAGGAAGCATTGCGACAAATAACAAGCATTTGTCACTCTCAAGGATATCAAACAATTTTAGTGGGTACTGCCAATTCGAGTATTGATAATATTGCTTTCTATCAGAAGGCAGGCTTTCGTATGGAATCAATTGAAAAGGACTTTTTTAGTTCTTATCCAGAGCCTATCTATGAAAATGGCATACGTGCATTAGATATGATTTTCTTTTCAAGAAAATTATAGATTATAAAGAAATACCCGTCCAACTTATGTTGAGCGGGTATTTTATTTGCCAAGCAACAGTGCCATCAACTTTTCTTTCGAATGTAAAAAATCATCAAGAGTATAGCGATCTAAAACGGCTAAATAGGCTTGTAATGCTTCATTTAGGACACCTTTTAGCTGACATTCTGGTGCAATTTTACATAGATTATTTTCCTTATCAAAGCATTCCACTAGATGAAAATCCTCTTCTGTTTGACGCACTATTGCACCAATTGTGATAGTTTTAGGATCAATTGCAAGACGTATACCCCCGCCTCGTCCGCGAATGGTTTCAATGTAGCCAAGTAATCCGAGCTGATGGGTAACTTTCATTAAATGGTTTTTTGATATATTATAAGCATCCGAAATTTCTTGAATGGTTGATAATTCACCGTCTTCCTTCGCACCTAGGTAAATAAGTGTTCGAAGAGAGTAATCTGTGTATAAAGTTAAACGCATAAGAACACCCTACTTTCTGTAGTTCACAATAATTATAGCATTTTTACTTTGAAGTATAATAAATTCAATACTTTTTTTAAGATGTATTTAAAATACATTAATTATGTCCATTTTGTTAAAGATGTATTTTAGATATTGCTTTTAGAGAATGGAAGCGTTATATTGTAATCACGAAAGGATGGTATGCGATATGTTAAAACAAGAAACAGTACAAATTATTAAAGCAACGGTTCCTGTATTAGAAGTTCATGGTGTTGAAATTACAAAAACGTTTTACAAAAATATGTTTCAAGCTCATCCGGAATTATTAAATATTTTTAATCACACAAACCAAGAAAAAGGTCGCCAACAAACAGCGTTAGCAAACACAGTTTATGCTGCTGCTGTTCATATTGAGAATTTAGGGGCAATTTTGCCAGCAGTGATGTTAATTGCACATAAGCATCGTAGTTTAGGTATTTTACCTGAGCATTATCCAATTGTTGGAGAAAATTTATTAAAAGCCATTAAAGAAGTGCTTGGTGATGCAGCAACAGATGATATTATTAATGCATGGGCTGAGGCTTATGGTGTAATCGCAGATGTTTTCATTCAAGTAGAAGAAGAGTTATATCAAAAAGCTGAAGGTAATGGTGGATGGCGTTTATTTAAACCATTAAAAGTAGCGAAAAAAGTAGTAGAAAGTGATCTGGTTACTTCTATTTACTTTGAAAATGAAGATGGCTCACCTCTACCAGCTTATGAGCCAGGCCAATACATTAGCATTCGTGTGAAAGTACCAGGTGAAGAGTATTTAATGAATCGCCAATACACGCTTTCACAGGCGAGCGCAGAAGATGGCTATCGCATTTCGGTGAAACGTGAAAGTGACCAAACGCCAAATGGTAAAGTTTCGAACTTTATTCACGATAACTTACAAGTTGGGGATTTAGTAGATGTAAGTGCTCCAGCTGGGTTATTTGTTTTAGAAGAAACTACGGCTCCAATTACATTTGTCAGCGGTGGCATCGGTGTAACCCCATTAAACAGTATGTTGCAATCACTGAAAAATGATGCTACAAATGAAGTGAACTTTATCCAATGTGCACGTAATGAAAAAGTTGTAGCATTTAGTGATGACATTCAAGGGAAAGTGGCTGCACTTTCTAATGCGTCTTATACAGCGTTATACTCTGATGAGGATAAGCAAATTACAAAAGAAATATTAGCGGAAAAAGTGGCAGATAACACAGATGTTTATGTATGTGGACCTGTTGGCTTTATGGAAGCTGTTATTAAACATTTACAAGAAATTGGCGTGAAAGATGAAAAGATTCACTATGAATTCTTTGGTCCAGCCATGCAATTAGCAAAATAAAAAGACTGGAAATCCCTGTTATGAGTAACGGCTCATAGCAGGGGTTTTTTTATGGGGAATTGAGATAGATGGATAGAAAGGCTGAAGTGACGGATAGAACCTTGAGGAAGTACCGGAAAACTTTTATGTTGACAATATACCTTGTGGGGTATATTATGAATTTCGTAAGCAGGTTTCATCAATCAAATAAAAGGGGGCATGAACGGAATGGCTTATGGTCCAAAAACAGCAAATCGTGTAAAACGAATAGAAGGTCAATTACGCGGTATATTACGCATGATGGAGGAAGAACAGCACTGTAAGGATGTGATTACACAGCTATCTGCCGTGCGTTCTGCGGTTGATCGAACGATTGGTGTTATCGTAAGTGAAAATTTATTAGACTGTGTAACGACTGCTGAAGGAGATGCTGGAAAGATGAATATGGCGATCCAAGAGGCAATGGATTTAGTTGTAAAAAGTAGGTAAAATTTATCTATATTCAGCAGAGTACTCCCATCTCTACAGGTGGCAGAATGAATGCGGTTTTTTCCTATTCAGTGTGTGTACAAACGCCCGCTGAAATAGAGGAACTCAGGCTAAAATCTTTACATCCTGTGAAAATGCCTGAGTAACCAACAACATGTTGCTGTCGCTGCGTTAGCACTACGCTTTCGCACAAAAAACATGTTGCTGTCGCTGCGTTAGCACTACGCTTTCGCACAAAAAACATCATCTGTTGCCCAAAGCCCCTGGTGGATGTCACGGATTTTAAAGAGGAGCTTTTCGAGGGAGCTCGAAAAAAACCAGATGCAATTATGCTGGAGCTTAATTGATATACCCTTTATAGTATAAAAGGAGGTAGTTAGATTTGGAAGCTTGGCTTATCGTTGCGATTATTATTGCAATTTTAGTATGGAGAATGATGCCTGCAAAAGGAGTGCAATCAATCTCAGCAGCACAACTAAAAAATATTCTACATGATCAAGATAAAGTTTTTATTGATGTACGAACACCGGCTGAATATAAGGGACGTAATATCCCCCAGTTTAAAAATATTCCGCTAGGTTCTAGTTTTAATAAATTGCCAAGGGATAAAGAAATAGTTGTCATTTGTCAGAGTGGCATGCGCAGTAGTCAAGCATGTAAGCAACTAAAAAAACAAGGGTTTGAACGTGTTACAAATGTCCGTGGTGGCATGAGTGCCTATTAGGAGGAGACAAAGCATGAAAGAGATTCTAGCCAAAGAAATACAACAGGCATTAGAGCAAGGTCAGCCAATCCATTTAATTGATGTGCGTGAAGTAGATGAGGTGGAGGCTGGACATATTCCAGGTATTATTCATATCCCACTTGGTTTACTTGAATTTCGAATGTATGAGCTAAATAAAAATGAATCGTATGTTGTCATTTGTCGCTCAGGTGGTCGCAGTGGGCAAGCAGCTCAATTTTTAGAAAGCCATGGCTTTGATGTTACAAATATGGTTGGTGGTATGCTGGCTTGGAATGGTGAAGTGGAGTAATAAAAAGTGTTATATTTTTTTGAATAAAATAATACCCTTATAGGTATAAGGAGGAGAATTATGAGTATAAAGGTGGATTTTCAGCTAGATGCCAAAGGGCTTTCTTGTCCAATGCCAATTGTAAGGACCAAAAAGGCAATGGTTGATTTAGTAGAAGGACAAATTCTGGAAATATCAGCAACGGATAAGGGGTCAAAGGCGGATATTGCTGCTTGGGCTGAAACTGTGGGGCACCAATACATTGGGACTATAGAAGAAGATGATGTGCTTAAGCATTATATTCGTAAATGCTCAAATGAAATTATGGAGGAAAAAACGTTTCCGCAGACAATTGATTTAGAACAGATTACAGGTAGAGAGGGTTTAATTCTTGATGTACGTGAAGAAGCAGAATTTGCTTTTGGACATATTGAAGGAGCTAAATCTATACCAATGGGTGAGCTAGAGTCACGTCTTTCAGAGCTTAATCAAGAACAGGAGATTTATGTTATTTGCCGCACTGGGAAGCGCAGTGATTTTGCTGCACAAAAACTTGCAGCACATGGGTTTTCAAAGGTATTTAACGTCTTGCCGGGTATGACTTCTTGGAAAGGCGATCTAATAAAAACAATTTAGGAGGAATTTATGATGTCAAACAAAGTAGCAATTATTGCAAGTAATGGTGGGCTTTTCGATGCTTATAAGGTGTTTAATATCGCAACAGCAGCGGCAGCCTCAGAGAAAGAGGTAGCCATCTTCTTCACATTTGAAGGGTTGAATTTTATTCATAAGCAAGGTATGCAAGCATTACCGATGCCTGCTGGAGCGGAGCATTTTGCACAGGGCTTTGCAAATGCTAATGTACCAGCCATACCGCAATTAGTGGAAATGGCGCAGGAACTAGGTGTGAAATTTATCGCATGTCAAATGACAATGGATGTAATGGGGTTAACAACTGATGATTTTATTGATGGTATTGAGGTTGGAGGAGCTGTTACATTCTTAGAGTTTGCAAAGGACGCAGCACCATCATTGTCATTCTAATTGTCTGACAAAAACAAAGAAAAAGCGGGGAGGGATATCCTTTCCGCTAAAAAATTCAATAAAATAATACCTTAGGGGGTAAAAGAAATGTCGGTTTTAAAATGGAACGCAGCACAAGTGGCTAAAAAAGTAATTAATAATGAAGAGTTATTTATTTTAGATGTTCGTAATGTAGATGCATTTGAAGACTGGAAAATTGAAGGTCATAGATTTGAGTATCTGAATATCCCTTATTTTGAGCTGTTAGATGGTGTGGAGGATATTTTGCCAAAAATCCCTACTGACAAGGATATTTTAGTTGTTTGTGCCAAAGAGGGGTCGTCGGTGATGGTTGCAGAAATGCTATCAGAAGCAGGACGCGATGTTGCTTATTTAGATGGGGGCATGAAAACGTGGAGCGAATATTTGGAGCCCATTAAAGTAGGAGATTTAACAGGTGGAGGAGAGCTTTATCAATTTGTGCGTTTAGGGAAGGGCTGTCTTTCTTATATGGTAATCTCTGAGGGAGAGGCTGCTATTATTGATGCTGTTCGCTTTACTGATGTATTTATAAACTTTGCGGAAGAGAATAACGTGAAAATCAAATATGTTTTGGATACACATTTACATGCTGACCATATTTCAGGTGGGCGACATATCGCGGCAGCTACAGGCGCTGTGTATTATTTACCACCAAAAGATGCAGAGGAGGTTGTCTTTGATTATACACCTTTAGTTGATGGCACGACTGTTCAAATTGGTGCATCTAAAATAGATGTAGGAGCCATTTATTCGCCAGGACATACAATTGGCTCAACATCTTTTGTAGTGGATGGTAAGTATTTATTAACAGGTGATATTTTATTTATCGATTCAATTGGTCGTCCTGATTTAGCTGGGCTCGCTGCTGATTGGGTAGGAGATTTACGTGACACACTTTATAAGCGCTATCGTGAACTTTCTGATGATCTCGTAGTCTTGCCAGCACATTTTATGATTATTGATGAGTTAAATGAAGATGGGACAGTTGCTAAGCGTCTAGGGCAGTTATTTGCAGAAAATCATGGATTAAATATTGAGGATGAAACAGAGTTCAGAAATATTGTCACAGAGCAATTGCCGCCGCAGCCTAATGCCTACCAAGAAATCCGTCAGGTAAACATGGGGAAAATCACGCCGGAGCTAGACGAACAAACTGAGATGGAGATAGGACCTAATCGCTGCGCGGTTCGATAAGGCCATCAATCAACCATGGTGAAATGCAATGAGTATGCATGTATGTTTGTAGCATGTAAATATCGTGAAGCGAAGGCGCTCATCCTTCGTACAGTCATGAAAAAACAAGGACAATCGGTAAAATCGCTTACAACCTTTGCCGATATGAAGGAGAAAAATATGAAATCAAATTTACAACTAGATGCAAAGGGCTTATCCTGCCCTATGCCAATCGTTAAGACAAAAAAGGCTATGGATACTTTAGCTTCAGGTGAAATTTTAGAGGTTCAAGTAACAGATAAAGGGGCTCTCGCAGATATCCCTGCTTGGGCTAAAGCTGGTGGTCATACGATACTAGGTCAATCTGAAGAAGCTGGTATCATGACATTTTTAATTCAGAAAGTTTAAGGTTTGTGAGGGCTGTCTATCTAGAAGAATAGAGCAGCCCTTCTGTTATCAGGTGAAATATAGTTTGTTTCGCACAGCGAACATTCTGTGTGGAAGTGGGAAATTCAAAGTTGAAAGCTTGATTTTATCTTCAGTGGATTTGACAGAAAGAAGGAAACTAAATGGATATTACATGGATCATAACAATATTTTTGATTGGCTTTATCGGTTCATATATATCAGGGATGCTAGGTATTGGCGGTTCAATTATTAAATATCCCATGCTACTTTATATTCCGCCTTTACTTGGATTCGCGGCTTTTTCAGCACATGAGGTATCAGGAATAAGCGCAGTGCAAGTGTTTTTTGCCTCTATAGCTGGGGTATGGGCTTATCGTAAAGGTGGTTTTTTAAATAAATCACTTATTATTTATATGGGTGGCGCTATATTAGTTGGTAGTTTCGTAGGTAGCTTTGGCTCTAAATTTTTATCAGAGGCAGGCGTTAACATTGTTTATGGCATTTTGGCATTGATTGCCGCAGTGATGATGTTTATTCCGAAGAAGCAGATTGACGACAAGCCAATGCAAGAGGTGACATTTAATAAACCAGTAGCTGCTATATTAGCATTTATTGTTGGTATTGGCTCTGGAATTGTTGGAGCAGCTGGTGGCTTTTTATTAGTCCCTATTATGTTGGTGATCCTAGGTATACCAACCCGTATGACGATTGCCTCTAGCCTTGCCATTACCTTTATATCCTCAATCGGTGGAACAATTGGAAAGCTGATGACAGGGCAGGTTGATTATTATCCTGCAATCATTATGATTGTGGCAAGTCTTATAGCAGCTCCTCTTGGTGCACGAGCAGGAAAAAAATTAAATACGAAAGTTTTACAAGCTATTTTAGCAGTGCTGATTTTAGCAACTGCTATTAAAATTTGGATAGATATTTTATCTTGATTCAGCAAATGTTTTTTTGTATCTAAAGCATATCAACAGATACAGAAGACTCCCACCTCTATAGGAATGCAATTTTCTTCCTATTCAGTGGGTGTACAAACGCCCGCTGAATCAAGATAAAGCCCCTGGCGGATGTCACGGATTTTAAAGAGGAGCCTTTCGAGCGAACTCGAAAAAATCCGGACGCAATTACGCTAGGGCGTAATTGATAGGGAGGGCTGTAGAAAATGAAAATTGAAATTTTCTCAGATTTTACTTGTCCGTTCTGTTATATTGGTAAACGTGAATTGGAACGTGCCATCGATTTGGCTGGATATACTGGGCAAGTAGAGATTGAGTATAAAGCATTTCAAATAGCGCCAGATACACCTCGGAAGAATGCACCTATGTTATATGAGGGAATGGCGGAAAAATTTGACTCAACGCTAGAAGAAGTAAAGGGAATGACAAAGAACATAGCCGTGCGAGCGGCAGAGGTGGGGCTTCATTACAATTTTGAAGAAATGAAAACAGCTCATACTGAAAAAGCACATCGATTAGCAAAGTGGGTAAGGCAGTTCAGTAAAGAGTCAGCCTATACGGAAGCGCTGATGAGAGGATACTTTTTAGAGGGTAAAGATGTAAACGATTCTAAATTTTTATTAACAGTCATTGAAGCCCTTGACTTAGATGTCAACCTTGCACAGGAAGTTATCAAATCAAATGATTTTAGTGAAGCTTTAGATAAAGACCGCTACGATGCACAACAACTTGGCGTACAAAGTGTGCCGTTCTTTGTTTTTGAAAATCGCTATGGTATTAAAGGGGCAGAACCAACTGAGGTTTTCGTCCGAACGTTGCATCAAGCAGCCGAGATAGCTGGAATTCAACCTGTATTAAAGATGACAGGGGATGGAGAATCTTCCTGTGCTGCTGGTGAGTGTAAAATATAAAAAATGGATAAGGTGCCGAGTACTATTTGTACTTGGCATTTTTATTTCAGAAAAATCTATATACTACAAGAGGTATTAAGTCGTGTTTATTGTGTTGTAGAACAATATTAATTTCATAATTTATCCATTTTTATCATCATAATGGTTCTATTTTAGCTAGGTGTGAGAAAAATCACATCTATAAATACATTATTTTGCTAAAATATAGGTGATTATACAAAGGGGGTATTATAGATGAAACCTATCGTAGCAGGAGTAGCAGGAACAGTGCTGTTAGCAGGCACGCTCTTTATCGGAGCAGTCATTAGTGACAAGATTTTAGGTGATGCTAATGGAGAAACTGAAGAAGCAGCAACACAATCAAAAATACCAACATCAGCAGCTGCGCAGTCAGTTGTCTATGCACCGCCAAGTATTGAGGAAGTACCGGAGGGACCTATGAAGGAAACCATCTTGTACGGCTATGAGCTAGTTAATAATACACATGTTGCTGCGGAAGAATATGTTGGAAATCAATTGTCCTGTACAAGCTGTCATGCAGGAGCGGGGTATGATGAGCAAGCATCGTCATTGGTTGGCGTTATGGCAAATTACCCGCAATATATTGCCCGTTCTGGTGATGTTGTGACAATAGAAGAGCGTATTAATGGTTGTATGGTTCGTAGTATGAATGGTAAAAAATTTGACATGAATAGCAAGGAATTAGAGGCAATGGTATCTTATTTTGCCTATATCTCAGAAGGGGTTCCGATTGGAGCTGAACGTGAGTGGGCAGGCACGAGTAATATGAAAAATGTTCCAATACCAGATGTCACAAATGGTGAAACATTATATGGACAATCTTGTATAGCCTGTCATGCAGCAGATGGTGCTGGTACTGGTGCTAATACAGGACCTGCATTATGGGGTGAAAATTCATTTAATGATGGGGCAGGTATTGCACGTATGTCAAAAATGGCTGGTTACATAAAAAATAATATGCCAGTTGGAGCAATTGGAACATTAACTGATCAAGACGCTGCTGATTTAGCTGCCTTTATTTTATCGCAGGATCGACCTGAATGGGCAAATCATGATAAAGACTGGCCGAAAGGTGGACGTCCAAATGATATTATGGATAAAGAAAAACGTGACCAAGTAAAAAACGGCACAATAAACTGGGAGCAAGTGCTTTCCACTAATTAAAAAATAGGGATGCTGCAATTTGGCGGCATCCCTTTTAGCTTAATTAAAGTTATAGGCTGTCATAATTTTTTCTCTGTTTGTTGAGACATCTGTAAAGTATTCATATAGGCAAATACCTAGGAAGGAGCCTGCTACATTAAATACATTCGTGAATCCGTTATTCTGTAGGACCATTACTGCATTGTAGCTTCGTTGTCCAGAACGACAATGAACGTAAACGGGAATATCTTGTGGAATCTCATTCAACCGGTTGCGTAACTCGCTTAATGGAATATTATGTGCATGGATGAGATGACCAGCATCATATTCATTTTTTTCTCGCACATCTAAAAAATAGGCATTATTTTCGACAAGATCTCTAACCTCATTAACTTTTATCTGCTTGTAGGTACCGTATATCTGATTTTGAGCAACTAGTGCAGCTAAATTGACAATATCCCGGGCAGTGCTAAACATTGGGGAATAAGTAAGTTCTAATTCCTTTAAGTCCTCTATTGTTCCACCCATTGTAATCATAGTTGCTATAACATCAATACGTTTCTCTGCACTACCTTTTCCAATCGCTTGTGCCCCAAGAATTCTTCCAGTATGTTCTTCAAAAACAAGCTTGAAATGGAGTGGATGACTATTTGGCATTAAACCGACTTTGTCTGGTGCAATCAGATACACACTCTTAGCTTGAAAGCCTTGTGCTAGTGCAGTTCTTTCATTTAAGCCAGTAGAAGCACATGCAAGATCAAAAATTTGCACACTTGAGGAACCGATAACACCTTTATTTTGCTGAGACATATTGAACATATGGTTTGCTGCTGCCCGTGCCTGTCGTAGTGCAGGACCAGCTAGTGCCAGACGTGTTTGTTTATGAGTTAATTGATGAAATACTTCTATGGCATCACCGACAGCATAAATAAAAGGGTCAGATGTGACATAATTAGCATCTACCTTAATACCGCCAAGTTCACCTATTGCCAGCCCAGCCTCTTGCGCTAAAGATGTTTCAGGTCGGACACCAATTGCTAAAACGACAGCCTGTGCCTTTACTTGTTTGCCAGAATTTAGTTCTACATAATCAGCGGCAACCTTGGCTAGACCATCATTGACAATGACATTAACTCCTCGATCCATCATCTCTTTTTGTAAAATTTGAGCCATATCATAATCAAAGGGCATCATAATTTGCTGACTAAATTCAACGAGCGAGACATTAAAGCCAGCCAGCTGCAAATTTTCTGCTACCTCTACGCCGATAAATCCTCCGCCAATCACAGCAATATCTTGTATATCATCGCTCTGTATATAGCGATTTAAACGGTCTATATCTGAGACATTGCGAACAGTAAAAACATGAGAAGAATGAATGCCATCCAAGTTAGGGACGATTGGACTTGCTCCAGGGGATAACACTAACGTATCGTAGCTTTCCTCATATTCATTACCTGTGTGTAAATCCTTTACCGTAATTGTTTTTTCTTGTCGATGAATACGTATCACTTCATGAAGAACACGTGCTTCAATATTGTATTTTGTTTGAAAGGCCTGCGGTGACATTAAAATCAATTTGTCACTTTTTTCAACAATACCACTTAAGTGAAAGGGTAAAGAACAGTTGGAAAATGAAACATTTGGTCCTTTTTCGAACATAATAATTTCAGCCTGCTCATCAAGACGGCGAATTCGTGCTGCAGCAGAGGCTCCACCTGCTACACCACCGACTACTAAAAATTTTTTACGCATTTACAGACACATCCTTTTCTTTTATACATATATGGGTATGTAGGTCTCTGAAATAAAGATTTATAATAATAAATTAGCGTTAAATATTTAAGAAACGTTGCTATAAATGCATTATATACCCCAATAAGTATTTCATCAATAGAAATATAAAATTCTTTAAATCGGGGGGTGAAGGGGAAAGGGAAACCTAGTAAAAGAAAATAAGTGGCTAAATTTGTTATACTAGCAGTATTAGGTAGTTGCATCGGGGGTGACATTGTTGATTTTTTTAAAGTTTTTAATCCAAATTATTGTTGTATCAGGGCTTATTTATTTTGTCAGCGGGCGCTTAATTGGTTCAAATATTAACTTTGTTCGTAGGTTTCTTTCAGTACTTATTAGTGTAACGCTAACTTCCTTTGTTTACTGGTACTCCTATTTGCGCCATACGGATTTTTTATCCGAAACGATGATGCAAACAGTAACGGAGGTTAGTACACTTATTTGGATTGGAAGCATGTTGCTAATTTCTATGTTGCTTTATCTTGTCTTTGAGCTTTTTGATTCAAGTGGTATTACAGCTGGAGATCGGCGCAATGGTCAAAAAACCTTAGTGTTACGTCTTCGCAGCTATTGGCGGCAGCAAAAGCGCTTACGACAGGTGTTAAAAATCGCTGTAACGAATGGTGTTGTCCAAACAATCAAATATGCAAGACAACGAGAAAATGAAAAGGAGCTTGCTATAGCTTTAAGAGCTACATTGGAGCAATGCGGCGGGATATTCATTAAATTTGGTCAGGTCCTTTCCACGCGTAAGGAACTATTCTCTCCAATTTTTATTGATGAGCTGGAAAGACTGCAGCATAATGTAAAGCCACTGCGACCAGAGCAGGTGACTCAAATTTTAGAGAATTCACTTCCAAAGCCCATGAATGAGGTATTTACAAGTTTTCAGATGGAACCAATCGCAGCAGCATCTATTGGACAGGTACATAAAGCACGATTGAAGAATTATGATGAAGTCGTGGTAAAGCTACTGCGTCCAGAGGTGAAGGGGATTATGCGAGATGATCTTGATATTTTAGAGGAATTTGCCAATTGGCTAACAAATAAATCTACATGGGCTGAATCACTAGGATTTCGGGAATTAGCTGGCGGTTTTGCGGATGGATTACGTGAGGAAATTCATTTAGATATTGAGGTCCGAAATACATTACAGGTGACAAATGCTCTTTCTAAAAGTGATTACAAGGTACGGATTCCTAAAATCTACATGGATTACTGTACTGAAAATATAATTGTTATGGAGTATGTGCGAGGAAAAAGTGTTGCTAGTGGAGCAACTGAATTTAAACGTTTAAAAATTGATCGTAGGCAGTTTGCGCGTACGGTTTTATATTCCTTCTTTGAGCAGATGCTTTTTTCAGGTATCTTTCATGCAGATCCACATCCAGGAAATATTCATATCGATGAGACAGATGGTATTCCAATCCTGCTTGATTTTGGAGCAGTTGGTCGCCTTGGGGCAACTCAGCAAGAGGGCTTGAAGCTATTTTTAATGGGCATACAGTTAAATGATTCAAGCATTTTATATGACGGCTTAACATTGTTGGTTGAACATGCAGATCATGCTGAGCGTGCGAGAATGGAACAGGCAATTGACCAAATTTTGTTAAAAATTTCTTATGTAGATCGAATTCCAACTGAAGAATTAATACATGCATTGTTTACGGTTGTACGTGATTTTGGACTAGCCTTCTATCCTGCAGTTGGTTTAGCGCTCCGTTCACTAGTAACATTAGATGGAACATTAAGAGTAATCGATCCCAGTTTTGATATTTTCACCGAATCCAAAGATTTTTCCTCTTCCTATATGAGGGCATCGTTCCTCAAGCCATTTAAAGAACCAATGGCCACAAAGGAACGTTTACAAGAAGAGTTATCAATGCTTATTCCGACATTACGCAAAATGCCAAGACGGGTTGATCAGCTTATACAACGAGTAGAGAGCGGAAAAATTATTTTACACCATGATATTTTTTCAGATGAACATAATGCTCGCTTTATAACCAATTTGTTTTCACGTTTTGTCTTGCTTCTCGTTGGTATCACCTTTGGAATCATTTCAGTAGCACTGTTAGCCATCTCACAGTTTATTCATGATTCTTATGCTGTATATCTGAATACAGCAGCATACTTAGGTTTATTTTTATGTGCAATTTTATTAGTACGACTTTCCATACAAGCATTACGGTCTATGAAGCAATAGGTAAGGGAAAAATCCCTTACCCTTTTTTGTGTAAGTAATATTACAGAAACATTACAAATTTCAAAATAGGTCAAATATATCTAAATGAAAAAACGTGTAATTTGCAGAAAAAAATACCTTTAAGTAGAATTTTAAGTCATTTTATCTAATGTTACAGAATTATTTCGAGTTTTACTAAAGTATTAAAAAGACGCGAAATAGTATAAAAGTTATGCTATTAATGCTAAACTTTAAAAGGCTAATGAAAATATAAGAATAAATTTACAAATATACATCGTTCAAGTGATTACATAGAACACGAGAAACGAAATTGATGAGATGAAGGGAAAGAAGTTAACGTGGGTAAGCGCAATAAATGGCGTAAGTCGATGGTACTAGCACTGGCACTAGCTGGCGGCTTATTATTTAATACAGTACAACCAACAGAAGTGCATGCAGAAGAAACTTCTCAACAAATGATCGAAAAAAAAGCTAAAATAGATGCAGAAATTAAAAAACTTCAAGAAGAATTAACAAAACTACAACAAGAGATTGATGAAAAAGTAAAAGTATTTAATCAGGTACAGGCAGATATTAAAGAAATTGATGCAAGTATTGCTGAAACAGAAAAACGTATTGAGCAGCGTTCAGCAATTTTAAGCGAGCGTATGGCTGCATACCAAGCACAGGATAACACAGTGGGTGTCTATTTAAGCGTAGTCCTTGAAGCAAAAAGCTTTGCAGATTTAATGGACCGTGTCGTAGCGGTTAAAACATTAATGGACGCTGACCAAGAACTAGTTGATCAACAGGAAGCAGACAAGGCTAGCTTAGAGCAACAAAAGGCAACATTAGATGAAAAACAAAAAGAGCTTCAAAAACAATTCCAAGAGCTTCAACAAAAGGAAAGCGAGATGGAAGTGAAAAAGGCTGAAAGTGAAGCTAAGTCACTTGCATTAAAAGCACAAATTGCGACAAAACAAGAAGAAGAACGTTTAGAAGCTGAACGTAAAGCGGCAGAGGAAGAAGCAGCTCGTTTACGTGCACTTCAAGCAGCTACTCCGGCTGTACAAGCTTCAAATAACGGAGGCAAAATTGTTTTCGGTTCAGGTACAGGTACAGCATCTTCAGGTGATGCTATTTCAACTGCAAAGCAATTCCTAGGCCGTAGTTATGTTTGGGGTGGAAGTAACCCATCGACAGGATTTGACTGTTCAGGTCTTGTGCAATGGTCTTACAAACAAGCTGGTGTATCTTTACCACGTACAGCATCACAACAATATCTAGCAACTCAACGTATTTCAGCAAGTGAAGCACGTGTAGGTGACCTTGTATTCTTCAGCTATGGCTCTGGTGTAGCACATGTAGGTATTTACTTAGGAAACAACACAATGATTGATGCTCAAAATAAGGGTGTTGTTGTTGAATCACTTGATTGGTGGAATCAGTATTTAGTTGGCTTTGGTCGTATTCAATAAGCTCAGCTAATATATAGACGATTGAATTAACAAAAAGGTCATCTTTGTTTTACAAAGATGGCCTTTTTTTTGATACATTATTTCTTACACATGATTAAAGTTTAAAATTCAATTTGATAATACCTGTTTCTTTTAATGCAACGAAGAAAATAATAACGAAGGGTCCAGCAAGTAACCCTATAACACCAAATAATTGTAGACCGATAAACATAGCTATTAATGTTGGTAAAGTGGATAACCCAATATGGTCTCCCATTAATTTAGGCTCGACTACTCGACGAATAATGAGTAAAATAGCTGCTAAGATGAATAATTTTACAGCGATAGATATATTTCCTATCAGTAGGTGATAAAGTGCCCAGGGTGCCAAGATAATAATGGAACCAAGGAAAGGAATAATGTCAATGATCCATATAATGATGGTCATTGTTACAGCATATTTAGGTTGAATTAATAAAAGGCCGATTAGTGTGACGCCACCAATGATAAAACTAACAAATAAATGTGCCTTCATATAACCAAAAATAGCATCCTTTAAGCGATTTAAAATAATCTTTAATTTGTTTGCTGTGCTAGGCTTCAAATATTTATAAGTGATCTGTTTTAATTTAGGCAGATCTAGCATAAATAGAAAGAGAGCAATCATATATACGAGAAGACTAATGAATAGGCTTGGAATTTCTGAAAAGAAGGCTGTAACTTTGGTATAATTAAAGAAATTCAAAAAAGATTCTTCAATTTTCTTAATGAAATCCATCGTTGTATTTTGAAGCGAGGCACTTACTTCAGGTGGAAAGTCTTCTGTGTATTTAGAAATGTTTTCTTGCATAGTTAGCCACATTTCTGATAGCTTTGAAATATAGTAGGGAGCTTGCTTTGAAACTAATATTATTTGAGACATAAGTTGTGTAATCGTAAAGTAACAAATAATAGTAATTAGGATAACACTCACTATGTAAATAACAGCAACTGCAATTTTCCGTGACATTTTCCATTGCCGTTTAAAGAACATAACAATTGGCTCTAAAAAAAATGCAGTGACACCTGCTAAGATGATCGGTACAGAAACAGGGATAATAAAATATGCAGCTGCAATTATAGAAATAATCATTATCAATCTAAAAATCAGTTTCCTAGTATTTAATTTATTCATATATTCACCTTCTTTACGCAAATTAATATAAGTGTACCATAAAAATTTTACGTTCTGACACAATAAAGGTAGGGATGAATGATGGAAAAAGAAATTTTGCAGCTTTTTAGTAATTTAACAGAGCGTGACCATGAAATTCAATATGCATCTTACGAAGAATTAATGAAAATTATGCAGGAACCAGTTGATTGGACATATGCAGTTTGGGAACAACTTGTTCAAGCTCTTACATATAAAGATGGTCATATGCGCGCGCTTGCAGCACAATTTTTATGCGCATTAGCAGCTAAAAGTGATCCAGAAGAAAGAGTATTGGAAGACTTCTTAAAGATTTGGGCTGTAACTTATGATGAAAGAATTGAAACGGTAAGGCATACTCTACAGGCCATTTGGAAAATAGGGTTAGCAGGGCAGGTACAACGGGATTTAGTCGTTTCCTATTTGGCTAAAAGGTTTCAGACATGTCTAGATGAAAAACATTCAACATTAATACGTTATGATATTGTAGTATCTTTTAAGAAATTATATGATGCCACGAATAATCCTAAGGTGCTGGACATTGTGAAACGTTTAATTGAGGAAGAGCAAGATATGAAAAACAAAAAGAAATATAGGGCAGCCATCCGTTAAAAGTAATGGAATGGCTTTTTTTAATGCAAATCCTTTTGTGAGTAGAAGGAAGTTTACTATAATGTAGGAAAAAAGTAAGGGGATTAAAACATGAGTATTTATAATTATTTAGTAAAGAAGCCAAATGGTGAGATTTTATCAATGGAGACCTACCGAGGAAAAACACTGCTAATTGTTAATACAGCTAATCAATGTCGTTTTACATATCAGTTCGAAGACTTGCAAAAAATGTACGACAAATATGGCAAGGAGAATTTTGTTGTGTTAGGCTTCCCCTGCGATCAATTTGGAAATCAAAACCCTGAGGATGGTGAGCAAACTACACATCTTTGTCAGGTTAACTATGGTGTAACATTCCCGATTTTTGAGATAGTGCAGGTCAATGGAGATGCAACACATCCACTGTTTAATTATTTAAAGCACGAGGTCGATTATCGCTCCTTTGGAAAAGCAAACATGCAGGAAAAAATGCTTGCAGAATCAATACTTCAAATAGCGCCTAGTTTTTTAGAGGGCCGTAATATCCGTTGGAACTTTACAAAATTCTTAATCGATGTAAATGGCAAAACAGTGTCACGCTTTGAGCCTACGGATTCTCAGCTTGATATCGAGCAGGCTATTGAAAAAATCCTATAAATATTACTAAAGATAGTATGATCGGGAATTCGACGAGAAATCGTAAGTACAGGAATTATAATGGTAGACCATTGCAAATATTGAAGATTTTTTTATTACATATTATGTAAGGTAATATGAGCTGTACAAACCAGGAGATCAACCTTTATTTGAACGTATAGCTACTCTTCCGAAGCAGGAGGATATGCGGCAAATACGAAGTCTCTGAGCTATAGCAAAAGCAGTTTATCCTGAGCTATTTAAATAAAATCTAAACCTTCAAACTGTCCTAAATAAGGACAGTTTCATGTTGTTGAAATACTATTATGTCAATGAAATCAGGGTGACAAATTAAAAAGTATAGCCCTTTTTCAAAATGAGGGGTTGATCTCCGTTCCGACTGAGTGCTTTCCTGGGGGCGTCCGATGAGCCGCTTCACTCACATTGCTCGCTCCAGGGTCTCATCTGTGACGCTGAATCCCCGTGGAGTCACTCAGTTTACACTCCAATCAACCTTTGCTCATAGTATTTTCTTCTGGCAATTTACACAAATATATAGTGATAAATTTGAAGTCTTAGCCATCACTATATTGTGCAAAAATGGAGCTTTGATAACATTTTTCTATGCGAAAACAGAGGAGTACTTTATGTAAAGTGTCAAAGTAGTTTTACGCATAAAATGTAGGTTAACAGCTGTAGAATTGACCAATATTCTATCCATTTAATGATGGTGAGTAACATGCTTTTACTTTACTTTTCTTTTGAGGGAAGAAAATATTTAAAGTTCTACACTATCGCTGATTGGAGTGCAAGGCTACTCGACTCCCGTGGGATAGCGAGACAGACGAGACCCTGCACGGAGCGTCAGCGCAGGAAGCGGCTCGTCGCTCGCCCACAGGAAGCCTTGCTCTGCGCGAAAGCGAAGCGTCAGCGGCAAAGCGAGTAGCCTGGAACGGAAATCACCTTCATTTTGACTAAATATTCACAAAGAGTCCCTTGACTATTTAATTTTTCAACACTGTGAAACTGTCCTAAATAAGGGCAGTTTTTTTGTTGTTTTTTGAAAAAAAACTGCATTTTTTAACCTAATTTTAACCTTCAGAATGTATTTTGAAGGAGAGGGGTTTTTTACATGATAACTGTGATTGACCTTCTTATTTCTTCAATGGAAGATGAGGTGAAAAGTAATGATGTTTCCACCACCATCATATCCGTCTCGTACGGGCGATAAAGTACCTATAGGTAGATAATTTGTTTGAAGGTCTGGCTTATTTGGTCAGACCTCCATCTATCAAAATTTTAACAGGGAAGGCTGTTTAGTATGCTTGAACCAGTATATGAGTTAGAAAATGTAACTTTTTACTACAAAAAAGGAAGGTATAAAGCGAATGATGGCATTTCACTGACCATATATAAAGGAGAAATCATTGGAATTTTAGGACCAAACGGGGCAGGAAAAACAACATTGATAAAGCAAATGATTGGTCAATTAGCACCTGCAGAAGGATCAGTGAAATTTCAAGGACAGGAAGTATCCAGAAATACAAAGGATGTCATTCAGCAAATCGCTTATTATTCACAAGAGACCTTTGCATTATCATTTTTAAAAACATGGGAAGCCATTTATTTTACGGGAAGATTAAAGGGCTTATCTAAAAAGGAAGCAAAGCAGCAGACGGAGGGCATTCTGCTGCGTTTAGGCATGGAGACATATCGAAATAAGCTAGTATCTAAACTTTCCGGAGGACAAAGAAGGCTTATTAGCTTGGGAACGACTTTGATTGGGCAGGCATCGGTCATCATTCTGGATGAACCTACAAATGAGCTAGATCCATTAAAACGGAAATTAGTGTGGGAAATCATCCGTGAGCTTAATCACAGGGGCACAACAATTATTTTGGTGACTCACAATATTTTGGAAGCTGAAAAAGTTGTACATCGTGTAGCTGTTATAGATAATGGAAGGCTTTTAGCCATTGATCATGTGGAGAAGCTGAAGAGAAAGGTGGATCAACGAATGCGTTTAGAAATTTATGCGCAGGAAGCTTCTATTCAAAAAGTCCAAGACAGTCTTGAAGTTTTCGGGAAAATGGAATTAGTAGAGGATGCCAAGCTTTCAATGCTAATTGAAAAAAATACTATTCGTACAGTTATTGATTTGATACAGGATGAGACATTAAACATTAGCCAATACTCACTGCTACCACCAAGTCTAGAGGATGTCTATTCTATGCTTCAAGAGCAACAGAGGAGTGAATAGCGAATGACAACAAACCCCTTCACTCAATTTTTTATTGAATTGTTTATCCTCTTTCGAATACAAATCGCCATTGTACGCCACCAATTATGGTGGATTATTGCTATGTCTGCAATATTTCCAATAGTCACTTTAGTTTTCCTTAATTTTCTACTAGGAGAATCCAGTCAAGAACAGTTGGCACGATTAATTATTGGAAATATGGTTTTTAGTATTCTGTTAATGGGGATGAATATTTTAGGACAGGATATCTCCTATCAAAAATTTGGAGGCTATTTTACATATTACGCATCACTTCCCATCCGTAAAGTTAATTTCATATTATCCTTGTTATTTTACGGAATTTTAACCTCCCTACCATCCTTTATCATCGTATTTATTTTAGGCCAGCGTATTTATGGTGTGAGTCTCCATTTCGAATGGCTTCTACTGCCAGTAGCACTATTGGCGATCTTTAGTGTAGTAGGAATTGGTGTACTAATGGGATTTTTATCGCCAAATCCGCAATTCACAAATATTGTCGCTCAATTTTTATTGATGTTTGTCACTTTTTTAACTCCAGTTATGATAGAAATAACCGATCTTCCGAGGATTCTTCAATGGATTTCCTATGTGCTGCCAACAACGTATGTCGCGAATATTCTCCATGAGATGCTTACTGTAGGGTGGACAGTATCTTTATTTAAAGAAGTATTTATTTTAATCATTTTTTCATGTATTTCCTATCTATTGATTAGTAAAAAAATACATTGGCGCGTTCAATAAATAATAGGGAGTTAATATAAAATGAAAACGTTTGAACATAAGGTAGAGCAGTATGCGGAGTTAATTATAAAAGTAGGAATAAATATTCAACAGGGGCAGACATTAGTAATTTCTGCATCTATTACTGCTGCTGATTTTGTCAGAAGAATTTGTCGATATGCTTATCTCAATGGCGCGCATTTTGTTTATGTAAAATGGATTGACGAAGAGCTGGCTCGCATTGAATGCGAATTAATGTCAGAACAGGGGTTGGGATATACACCCGATTGGCTTGTAAAAGGTTACGAAGAGCTGGCAAGTGATGGTGCTGCCTTTCTTTATATTATTTCACCTCATCTGCAAAATATGGAGGGAATCGATCCCATTAAAGTAGAAAAAGCTGAATATGCTTCGGCAATTGCCTTCCGATCCTTTACTGAAAAATTGATCAGCATGCAAGTGAGCTGGACTGTTGTTGCTTATCCTACGGAGAAATGGGCAGAGTCTATCTTTCCTCATATGGTGCCAAAGGATGGACTAGAACAGCTATGGGAGGAGTTTTTTAAGATAATGAAATTGGATAATGAAAATCCAATAGCAGCATGGGAGCAGCATATAGAAGAATTAAATAAAAGGGCAGCATTATTAAACAATAAGCATTTTCAATATTTACATTTTATCTGTGAAGGCACAGACTTAAAAATCGAATTACCAAAAAATCATTATTGGTTGAATGGCTTAGAAACAAATGACAATGGAACACCATTTATTTGTAATATGCCAACAGAAGAGATTTATACAACACCACTTAAAACGGGTGTTAATGGAGTCGTTAAAAATACAAAGCCATTAGTTTATGAAGGGCAGGTAATTGATGATTTTACCCTTACTTTTAAAGATGGAGAGATTATTGATTGTAGTGCAGAAAAAGGGCTGGATGTGTTAAATGGTATTTTGCATAAAGATGAGGGAGCAAAATATATTGGTGAGGTTGCATTAGTGCCCCATGACTCTGTTATCTCAGCAAGTAATCTTATTTTTTACCATGCTTTATTGGATGAGAATGCATCCTGTCATTTAGCGATTGGGCAGGCATATACATCAGGCTTGAAAGAGGAAGATAGAGTAGATCATGAAAATAGTATTAATTCTAGTATAATCCATGTTGATTTTATGATTGGCTCCCAGCATTTACAAGTGAATGGTGTTCATGATGACGGCTCAATGGAACCAATTTTGATGCATGGAAAATGGGTATCTAAATTTACCGATTAGAAGGAGGGTGAGATGAATGCATATAATGAAATGTAAGACAGAACAGGATTATGAAAAGTTTGCGATTTTCTTTTTGCAAAACAGAAATATGTTTGATGATATGTATCCTATTTTGGAGACTCTAGGAAGTTTATCAATCATGATAGAAGAAACAAATCTACTTCTTTTTTATAATGCTCAACAGGAAGTAATCGCGGCAGCTAGCTATACGTTGGGATTACGGGAGGATCATTTTAAAAATAAAGAAATTGTCTTTATTGATTGCGCTCTATTAAAGAAAGAATATCAAAATAGCCGTTCCTTTGTTAATGGCTTTTCACAAATGCTCAAGCATATTTTAGAAGAACATAAGGAGGTAAAGGAAGTTCAATTTTATGCCTATCGTCACCATGAATATATCCATCGACTCTACAAAAAATTCGCTAATATAATAGGGGACAGTGAGGGATATTTCGGTATGCAGGATATTTTTTCGGTGGAGTTTGAAAAATTAATGCAATTTTTAGAAGGCTTTTATAAAAAAAGTGAAAATCAGAAAGATTTATGACGCGAGCGTAATTGGCAAATTGAAACTCCAACATCATTTTAAGGGATGATTGTTGGAGTTTTATTTTTAAGTAGTGAATAAATCTTTGAATTCATAGTGCAAAAATTGGTATTCTTTCGATTCATTCTATAAAATAAAGATAATAATGCTTGCAATTATGGGAGGGGTAATGAATGAAACCGTTTGATGTGAAGGTTATTCCATTTGAAGCAGTCTATAATTTTCGTGATATGGGTGGGTATAAAGCGAGAGATGGTCGTGTCGTAAAGAGTCGCTTGTTTTTTCGCTCAGCAGCACTTGGTAAGATGACGACAGCGGATAAGCAGCTTTTTGAAACATTAGGTGTGAAAACGATATTTGACTATCGTGATAACCATGAAGCCCAAAACAATCCTAATCCCATTTTACCGCATGCTCACTATATTCAAATCCCTGCAAAGGGCAATCATGCTTTTGAGATGCCAACAAATACTGGTGGAAAAGATTTTTATAAGGTTGTTAGTCCAGAGATGTTCCAGGAATTTTATGCACAAATGCCTTTTAATAATGCTTCCTTTAAAGAGTTAATGACGATTATTCAAAACCCGAATAATCTTGGGCTGGTTCATCACTGTGCAGTTGGGAAGGATCGAACAGGTATCGGCGGTGCACTTATTTTACTGGCTTTAGATGTACCAGAGGAAACGATTATGGAAGACTATTTAGATACAAATCTACATCTACGTCCAATGGTTGAAAGAATGGCTCAGGCCATTCAACAACATTATAATGAACGAGAATTACAGCAATTTTATGCATTGATGTCTGCTCGGGAGGATTATTTACAGGCAGCATTCGATGCAATGGATAGACGGTATGGTTCAAAGGCTGCCTTTTTAGAGCAGGAATTCGGATTAACAGCAGATAAACGTAGGCAATTACAGGCTAATTGCTTAACATGATAGGAACCCCTTTCACATATGGTGAGAGGGGTTTTTAAGTGAAATAGGCTATTTTATTTCTAGAAAATTCTTTACAGTCATGAAATCTATGATAAGATACTATTTATTTTAATGGAAATAGGAGAAGTGAAATGTATTGGCAACTACAGTAAGAGAAAGTGATAGTAAAGACACAAACAAATTAAGCTTATTTCATTTAACTTGGCCGATTTTCTTAGAAGTATTTTTATTTATGTTAATGGGCCTTGCCGATACTTTTATGCTCAGCGCTTTATCTGATAATGCTGTATCAGGAGTTGGTGCAGCCAATCAATATATTCATATTGCGATTTTAATACTTGAAGTAGTTGGTAATGGTGCATCGATTGTTGTATCTCAATATTTAGGCTCAAGGCGTTTTTTTGAAGCTGCGAAAATATCAGCTTTGGCAGTTACGATGAACATGATTGTTGGAATCATTATGAGTGTACTTTTCTTCTTCTTTGCGAGCCATCTAATGACAATGATGAACTTACAAGGAGAAGTACTTAAATATGCACAAAGCTATTTAGTCATCATAGGAAGCTTTATTTTTTTACAGGCAATTATCAATGCATTAGCAGCAATAATTCGTGTGCATGGTTGGACAAAACAAACAATGTATGTATCACTAGGAATGAATGTACTACATGTTATTTTAAATTACGGTTTAATCTTTGGAAACTTAGGATTACCAGAGCTAGGTGTAAAGGGAGCAGCTATATCTTCTGTTATCAGCCGTGGATTAGCAGTTCTAGTGTTTTTCTGGCTGTTATATCAGGTGATGGAGGTAAGGGTGAAGCTAGAATATTATTTTGAGTTTTCAAAGGACTATATTCGAAAAATATTAAACATCGGTTTGCCTTCTGCATTTGAGCAGGTTCTTTATCAGTTCTGTCAGATAGTTTTCCTATACTATGCAACATATTTAGGAGCAGAGACATTGGCAGCGAGACAATATGCAATGAATATTTCAATGTTTACGTATTTATTTGCCATTGCAATTGGTACAGGAACAGCCATTATTATCGGCCGTTATGTCGGAGCTGGCAATAAGGATCAGGCCTATCAACAGCTTTGGAAAAGTGTACGTGCAGCCTTTGTATTTACATTTGCAATGGTTGCGATTGTAACAATCTTCCGTAAGCCATTAATGCATGTTTTTACGAATAATTCAGAGGTTATTGCTATTGGTGCCTCTGTATTAGCATTAAGTATTCTGCTTGAGACTGGGCGTACGATGAATATCGTGGTTATTAACTCATTACGTGCCTCCGGTGATGCTAGATTTCCTGTGAAAATTGGCTTTTTATCAATGGTTTGTATGAGTCTTCCATTGGGGTATTTATTTGTTTTTGTTTTAGATTGGGGTCTAGTAGGCATCTGGCTAGCGATATCAGCAGATGAATGGATGCGAGCGATTATCGTATACTTTAGATGGAAAAGTCGTAAATGGGAGCGTTATGCACTTGTTTCGCCATCAGAACAGAAGGAGGCACATTAAATGGGAGCACTTTCTAAACGAGCTGCAGCAGCGGCTTTAATGAATAAAAATTTATCACTTTTTGCTTGTCCGATTTGTCAGGAGTCCATGACAATACAGGAGCAAGGGAGAATGGTATGTTCGGCCAATCATTCTTTTGATATTGCCAAGCAAGGCTACATTAATATGCTGACACATGGAGCTGCTTCAAAATATAGCAAGAAGCTCTTTGAGTCTCGTAAGACGGTTATTGATAGTGGCATTTATGATGAAATTGAAGATAAAATTATAGAACTAATTGCTCCTGCACAAACAGTGCTTGATACTGGCTGTGGAGAGGGCTCACATTTAGCTCGTATAATGGCTGAGAAAAAAGGCATCGGTGTGGGGATTGATATTGCAAAGGAAGGTATACTTGCTGCATCTAGACATTATCCAGAACAGATTTGGTGTGTGGGTGATTTGGCGAAAAGTCCATTTGCAAAATCGAGCTTTGATGCCATTTTAAATATTCTATCACCTGCAAATTACGAAGAATTTAAACGTTTACTAGCTCCGGGTGGTTGTGTAGTAAAAGTTGTCCCTCAAAGTAAGTATTTACATGAGCTTCGAGCACAATTATATGCGGATTCAGACAAGGAGTCCTATTCAAATGACCAAATAGTTGCTCGTTTTAAAGAAAGCTTTATGGAAGTAAGCGTGAAGCGCATCACCTATACGACATCACTTGCTATTGAGCTAATCCCAGCATTGCTTGAAATGACGCCAATGGGGTGGCATAAAAAAGAAGGTGCTGCTATCCATTTATATGAAATCACGATAGATGTTGATGTATTAGTGGGCCGTGTATAATTATGAATAAATTTGGAAACTCCTGTGAAAAAAACAGGAGTTTTGTCGTTTCTGGAGAAGAAGTAAGTGAGGTAATAGAGATGGAGGTGTGCGTATGGCAATGACCATGCCGGAAACAATACGTTCCACAGCAACAACTGGTGAGCGCTTACTTTTTCGAACATTGAAGGAATATCTGCCTGATGATTATATTGTTTACTATGAGCCTGAAATATTAGGAAGAAGACCGGATTTTGTTATTTTAGGTCCTGATTTAGGGTTAATTGTACTTGAGGTGAAGGATTATACTAAGCATACCTTATTGCATGTTAATCAAGATACTTGGATGATTCGTTCTGCTAAAGGAAATCAAACAACGGTTAAAAGTCCATATAAGCAAGCAAAAGACTATATGTTCCATATTTGTGATGCACTAAAAAAGGATAAAGGTCTTGTGCAATTGGAAGGTAAATATCAATTTAAACTTAAATTCCCCTGTGGAGCAGGTGCGGTATTTACAAGAATGACACAAAGTGATTTTATTGAACATGATCTTTATAGTATAGTAGAGCCTAATTTTTGTTTAACTAGAGATGAAATTGATCCAGACTATGAAGGCTTTTCAGAGGAAAATCTCTTTGAAAAAATTATGAATATGTTCAGTATGCCATTCCGATTAAAGGAACCTCTATCTCCAGAGGATATCAATAGAATACGCTATCACCTATTCCCAGAGGTCAGAATAAGTGCGGAATTTAAAGCACCTGTCCCTTATCAAGATCAGTTATTGCTGTCATTGCATGATATCAAAACAATGGATTTACATCAGGAAAAGTTAGCAAAGCAAATTGGCGATAAAAATCGACTAATCCGTGGAGTAGCTGGGAGTGGTAAAACCTTAATTTTGGCAGCTAGAGCCAAGATTTTAGCTAAGCAGCATCCTGATTGGAAAATCCTGATTTTGTGCTACAATATTTCTCTCGCTAGGGCAATAGAGCAAATGATTTTTCATATGATGCACACCCCTGATAGTTTGTTTGATTTTGATTTTTCTCAAGGAACAGATGGCTTCCAAGAGAAATCTCAGCAAATACAAGTCCGCAATTTTCATGCATTTTTAAGAAAGGATTTAAAAACCTCTGAAGAAAGAATACCACTTTTACTAGAAAAGCTAGAGAAGAGAGAAGCTATCTTACCAAAATACGATGCTATTATGATTGATGAGGGGCAGGATTTTGAAGGTGAATGGTTAAAACTAGTGGCAAATTTATTAAATCCTGATACCATGTCACTACTCTTAGTTGAGGACCGTGCCCAATCAATATATAAACGGGCGCGCTCTTATATTCAAGATACAGGTTTAAGCTTCCAGGGCCGATCAAGAGTATTAAGTATTAATTATCGTAATACAGCTCAAATTGTGAAGTTTGCCTGGGATTTTTATCAACATTTCTCAGTACTTAAAAATAAGGTTGTGTCAAAGGAGATGGAGGGCGAAATTATTGCCCCGCAAAGTACAAGACGTAAAGGAGAAGAACCTGCAATAATTCGTCGGAATAATTTCTTTGAAGAGGCTCAAATTGTAGCATTACAAATTCGAAAATTGCATATTGAAAAGAAAATTCCATATCATGAAATCCTTATTTTATACAGGGTACGAAAGAGCAAGGGACAGGATTATGTAGCCATTTTACAGCAGAAGCTACGGGAAATAAACATTCCGTATTATTGGATTGCAGAATCAGCTGACAGCAAACGTGCCTTTGAGCGCAATGAAGAATCGGTCAAAATTAGTACAATTGATAGCAGTAAAGGCTTGGATTTTCAAGTGGTATTTATCGTGAATCTTGATAATACACCTTGGTATCTAGAGGAAGATTTAGAACAGGAAGCTTCACGTCTCTATATTGGTATGACACGTGCAAAGCAATATTTATGTTTATCCTATTCAGGTGATTCTGCCTATACACAATATTTTGATGATATTGTTCTGACAAGAAGGACAATAGATAATAAAGATAGTTATAGCGGATAACTTCGAAAGGACTTATGCAATTGCAGTATACTGGTCTTTTCGATTACAATGGGGATAACTATTGAAATAAGGTAGGAATGAAACAGTGTATAAATTAGCAGCAAATGTTGTCAAAGTATTTTTAAAATTAATGGGCTCCAAGGCTCGCGTATATGGAGAAGAAAATTTACCAAAAGAAGGCGGGTATATTATTGCATGTACCCATACAGGTTATGTTGATATTTTAAATTTAGGGGTCGCGATGTATCCTAAAGAAATTCATTTTATGGCTAAAAAGCAATTGTTTGAAATGAAGGGACTTGGCTGGCTTATTAATCGTTTAAATGCCTTCCCAGTTGATCGTGATAATCCTGGTCCTAGTGTTATTAAAATTCCTTCACAGCTATTGAAAGAGGGTAAAATTGTGGGCATATTCCCTTCAGGTACAAGGAGTGCTGAGGGAACAGATTTAAAGCAGGGCGCCATTACAATAGCACAGCTATCCAAAGCGCCAATTGTACCAGCTGCTTATGTTGGGGCGCGTAATGTTGGTGACGTTTTTAAACGTGGAAAAGGTTATCTAATTTATGGTGAACCCTTTTATGTAACAGGGAAAGGCAAAGAAGGACGCGATGAATTTACACATCGATTAGAGCATGAACTAATGTCTTTAACAGAGGAATTAGAACAGCGCATTGCAGCAGGGAAAAAATAAAGTCACTGTTATTTTGAGAAGATTTACTGAACACTAGTAGATATTCAAATAAAAAGGCACTCAGAATCACGTTTGATTTTGGGTGCTTTGTTGTAGGAGGATTTGGAAATTGATTCATGTACTTTTTGTATGTTTGGGGAATATTTGTCGCTCTCCAATGGCGGAAGCAGTTATGCGTGATTTAGTTGAGAAGGAGAGCTTGACTCATAAAATAGCAGTAGATTCAGCCGCTACAAGCTCGTGGCATATTGGTGAGCCTCCTCACAAAGGGACTCAAGAGAAGCTTAAAGAATACGGCATCTCGATAAAAGGAATGCAAGGACGCCAATTGCACAAGGCAGACTTTGAAAAATTTGATTACATTATTGGTATGGATGAAAGTAATATACGTAATATTCGAGCAATGCTAGGCAATCCCGATTCGCCAAAAATTTTCCGTTTTTTAGATTTAACTGTCCATCAAAAAGATGTACCTGATCCATATTATACAGGGGATTTTCAAGAAACCTATGATTTAGTTTTAGAGGGCTGCTATGCTTTACTGGAAAAAATCAAAGGAGAACAGAAACTGTAGAATTCGATGGTTAGGTACCTTAATAACGAAAAATTTTACAATTTATTTTTTAGTGTTAAACATTGGTATACCTAGCTTTGCAAGCGTATTTTGTGTTATTATTTGCAGAGTAAAGATACGACAAGTATTTAACTTCTTTCAGCAGATGTTTCCCACCTCTATAGGTGGTGAGATGAATACGAATTTTATTTACTTTTTAGAGGGTGTCCAAACACCCGCTGAAAGAAGTTAAAGCCTCCGGCGGATGTCACGGAATCGAAAAGGAATTCTTTGTGTAGCACAAAGCCGATTCCAGACGCAATTATGCCTAGGCATAATTGATTTACCATATACAGGTGTGTAATTTCGCATCTATGATTTTGATAAACTTACATGTTGAAAGAGAGTGGAAACAATGGGTCGTAAGTGGAACAATATTAAAGAAAAGAAAGCGTCTAAAGACCAGAGCACAAGTCGCATCTATGCAAAATTTGGACGCGAAATTTATGTGGCAGCTAAATCGGGCGAACCAGATCCTGAATCAAACCGTGCGCTTAAAGTTGTTCTTGAACGAGCAAAAACATATAGCGTTCCTAAGCATATTATTGAAAAAGCAATTGAAAAGGCAAAGGGCGCTGGTGATGAAAGCTATGATGAATTACGTTATGAAGGATTCGGACCAGCAGGCACAATGATTATCGTCGATGCTTTAACAAATAATGTTAATCGTACAGCTTCTGATGTACGTGCAGCATTTGGTAAAAATAATGGGAACATGGGTGTAAGTGGGTCAGTTGCTTACATGTTTGATTCTACAGCAGTAATCGGTTTAGAGGGCAAGTCAGCAGATGAAGTTCTTGAAATTTTAATGGGAGCGGATCTTGATGCACGTGATATTCTAGAAGAAGAGGATACAGTTATTATTTATGCGGAGCCAGATCAATTCTTTGCTACACAAGAAGCTTTAAAAGCTGCTGGTGTACAGGAATTCACTATAGCAGAGCTGTCCATGCTTCCACAAACAGAGGTAGAATTAACAGGCGACGATATAGTTAAATTTGAAAAATTAATTGATGCATTAGAAGATTTAGAAGACGTACAAAATGTTTTCCATAATGCAGATTTAGGAGAATAATTAAGAAAACCAGTAGCATAAACGCTACTGGTTTTTAATTAGGAGGAGACCTGTGCAAACGGTTTTAGCAATTGTTTTATTTTTAGCAACATTATTTTTTGTAATAGTGCAGCCACGTCAATTATCTATAGGTTGGTCTGCCTGTATAGGGGCTCTACTTGCATTGGTACTAAAGATTGTTACTTGGCATGATGTTTTAGAGGTTACAGGCATAGTTTGGAATGCCACATTATCATTTATTGGAATTATATTAATCTCACTTATTTTAGATGAAATCGGTTTTTTCGAGTGGGCAGCTCTCCATATGGCACGGCTCGCAAAGGGCAGTGGTATTCGGTTGTTTATTTATATTGCCTGTCTTGGAGCTATTGTTGCAGCATTATTTGCTAATGATGGAGCAGCATTGATACTAACACCGATTGTTTTAGCTATGGTTCGTAAGCTACATTTAACTGAAAAAATGATTTTTCCATTCATTATTGCGAGTGGCTTTATAGCAGACACAACTTCACTACCCTTAGTCATTAGTAATTTAACAAACATTGTGTCAGCAGATTATTTTGATATAGGTTTTATGGAGTATGCCTTACATATGATAGTACCCAATATCATTTCATTATTGATAAGCGTTGTTGTACTTTATTTAGTTTTCCATCGTTCAATTCCCAAAGTCTATTCCTTAGAGGCAGTTGAAAACCCGAAACTAGCAATTCGTGATCAAAAATTATTTTCACTTTCTTGGTATGTGATAGCTATTCTATTACTAGGTTTCTTTACAAGTGAGCTTTTAACAATCCCAGTATCCTTTATTTTATGTGGTGTAGCAGCAATATTTTTCTGGCTTGCGCGCAAAAGTGAGACGGTCGATACAAAGCGGGTTGTGAAAGGAGCACCATGGAATATTGTGTTCTTTTCTATTGGGATGTATGTGGTGGTTTACGGCTTGAAAAATGTGGGGATGACGGGATTACTTGCAGATCTATTAGAGCATGCTGTTCAACAGGGATTAGTTGTCTCGACAATTACGATGGGGTTTGTCGCAGCGATATTGTCAGCTGTCATGAATAACTTACCTACTGTTATGATCGATGCGTTAGCCATTGCGGAGACGAATGCTACAGGGATTATAAAAGAAGGGCTAATTTATGCGAATGTCATTGGCTCCAATTTAGGTCCCAAAATGACACCGATTGGCTCACTTGCAACATTGTTATGGCTGCATATATTGGCGAAGAAGGATATTCAAATAAGCTGGGTACAGTATATGAAGATAGGTATAATTCTAACAATTCCTACCCTTTTCGCTACCTTACTAGCATTAGTTGCTTGGTTAACCCTAATATCATAGAAATGAAGTCGAAATAGTTGAAAAAATAACTCAATAGGTAATAATAAGTAATTAGTATATTAGTAAACTAACGGAGGAAAGTATGCGCGCGACTGGAAAATTAAGCAATAAGATAGTATTAATATCATTTTTTATGTTACTAGCTTTGTTAATTTTTTTTATTCTAACTACTATTTATGTAACAAAATCATCAGTGAATAAAACAATGGGCTCACAGGCAGTAGCAGTTGCAGAAAACATTGCTAATCATTTAAATGCAGATGATTATAGTAAACTATCAAAAAATCCTACCGAGTCTGAATTGTATTGGCAGTTACGTGAAGGGCTAAATGATTTACGTGAAAAAAATGGTGTGTTATACGCCTATACTTTTGGGGTACCAGAGGATGATAAAAAGGTAAGATTTTTAGTGGATGGTATGCCTGCAGATGATCAAGAAAACGCAGGTCTTATTGGCGATGAGTCCTCATCAACTTTTTATGGGGATCTTGAAAAAGTAATGAAGTCAGGTAGCTATTACTCAGATATTTTGCATAGTGAATTTGGTGATTATTTATCAGGAACTGTACCATTGAAAGATGCATCTGGTAAAATTGTTGCCTTTGTTGGGGTTGATATTGAAGCCACGCAGGTAAGTGGTATAGCGAACCTTGTATTAACCTCTACTCTCCCTGCTTTGATTGTTGTGATTATAGTGTTAACTGGAATCGTGATTTTTGTGATGTATAGCTATATAAATCGTGCATTGAGACCACTAGCAGTTTTGGGAATGGCTGCAGAAAGCTTTGCACAAGGAGATATTGTCAAGGCTACGATAGAAGTCAATAAAATTCACTTAAAAGGGAAAAATGAGATTACAATTTTTGCACATGCTTTCCAAGAATCCTTAAAAAAATTAAAAGAAACCTTCCAGATGATTCAACAACGAACTTCAGCATTACAGGAGGTTGTGAGTAAAATTGATGAAACCTCACAGCATGTCGAGGCATCCAATTCTCAAATTGCTAATCGAATAATTGAGATCGCTGCTGGTAGTGAGCAGCAACAGCAAAACAACCAAGAAGTTGTGTTAACCATGAACGAAATGTCGATTGGTATTCAACGCCTAGCTGATACAACTTCAGAAATTGCTGAGTCATCCTCGGCTATGACAGAGCTAGTAGAGACAAGCGTTCATCATTCACAGAAGGTTGTATCTCAAATACAAAACGTAGAGTCATCTGTTTTACGTACTGCTGGTCATGTGAAAGACATGGGCGAAAAATTCCAATCAATTGAAGAAATGGTATCTATTATTACGAGTATTGCCGACCAAACGAATTTACTGGCGTTAAATGCAGCGATTGAAGCAGCAAGAGCTGGAGAGGCTGGCAAAGGGTTTGCTGTAGTGGCTGATGAGGTTCGTAAATTGGCAGAGATGTCTAAAGCATCTGCCGACGATATCCACAATCATCTAGCTAGTTTTAAGCTGATAACAGAGCGTGCTCTACAGGAAATGTCTAATAGCACGATCGATGTGCAGGCTGGTAATACAGCAGTTCAACAAATAGGGGATAGCTTAACGAAAATTTTGGACTCAGTCGTTGGAGTGAACAATAAAATTCAAGATGATTCAGCTGTCATCGAGGAAATGTCTGCTGGCTCAGAAGAAATATTAGCGACAACAGAGCAAATGAAGGATATTGCACAGCATAGTTCACAAGGAACGAAGGAAGCAGCAGCCGCGTCAGATTTACAAGTATCAATGGTGGCCCAATTAAATGAGATTGTCAATACGTTGGACCAAACGTCTAAGGAAGTTATAAAAGCAATCCATACATTTAAATTAGGATAAAAGTCAAAAAACTATTTTTCAATGGGGGCTTTCCCTGTAGAAAGATAGCTTTTTTTTAAGCATAAAAGTATGAATATAAGCATATTTGTGTAAATAATCAAATAATTCGCGCATAAATGCGTTTTACCCATTGTGAAAATTTTCAAACCATAACATAATATATAATAATACATTTGGTGAACGAGGAAAAAAGGGGGTCAAAGCATGAGGTTTTTACGTTCGATACAGGGAAAACTGATTATCATTTCACTAGCATTATTAATAATACCTAGTTTAATTATTGGTTTAGTTAGCTATGGTAAAGCGAAAAATGGTATGGAAGATATTGGGGAGCAAGTTATTAAAAATAGTGTTGAATCTGCTTTGCAATTAATCGAGCTCGCAAATGAAAGTGTAGAAAAAGGGGACATCCCTTTAGGGGAAGCACAGGAGCGAGTGCGTGAGGCATTTCTCGGACCAAAGGATAGTGAAGGAAAGCGACCAATTAATTATCCTGGAGATTTAGGAGAGTACGGCTATATCTATGTCTTAGATGACAAGGGGACATTAACAACTCACCCAACTAGAGAAGGGGATAATCTGTGGGGTGATCAGGATAGCAGCGGTAATTATTTTATTCGTGAAGTAACAGAAAAAGCACTTGCGGGAGGAGGCTTTACGGAGTATGAATTTGAGCTACCTGGTCAAGATGTATTAGCTGATAAAATTATTTATTCTGCGAAGGATCCTCACTGGGGATGGATCATAGCATCAGGTACATATATGCAAGACTTTAATAAGGAAGCTAATTCATTATTATTTGTTATTGGCATTACGTTATTAGGAGCCGCCATTATTGGAACAGCAATTGTTATAATGGTTTCTAGACATTTAGCCGTCCCTGTTCAAAAGTTATCTAAGCGTGTGCGTGAAGTAGCCAGAGGAAATCTCACTGTAGAAATTGAAGATTTACAACGCTCGGATGAAATTGGGCAGCTAAATGAAGGCTTTAATGAAATGGTCGATCAATTGAAAACGTTAATTACGGATGTAGAGGAAGCCATTGTAGAGATTCAATCAACATCGTCAAATTTAACATCTGTAGCAGAGGAGACAAATGCTTATGGAGATGAAATAGTAAAAGCAATTAATGAGGTTTCAAAAGGGGCTGTCAAGCAAGCTTCAGATTCTGAGGATACAAATCGAACGGCTATTAATTTTGCACAGCAGATTGAAGTACTGCATGATAAAAATGAATTAATACTCGATGCCTCTCAACATATGAAACAGTCTAATCAGGAAGGGCTTGTCAACTTAACTGGTTTAAAAGAGAAATCACAAGAATCTTCTGCATTAATTCACACTGTACAATCAGTATTCAGCAGTTTAATTGAGAAGGTAAGAGAAATAGAAGGGATTGTCGGTACGATTACAGAAATTTCGGATCAAACAAATCTACTTGCATTAAATGCATCCATTGAGGCAGCCAGAGCTGGTGAACATGGTAAAGGATTTGCTGTTGTGGCAGAGGAGGTAAGGAAGCTTGCTGACCAAACATCGGTTGCAACAGAACTAGTTCGAACAACCTTAAAGGGAATTGAAAGCGAAACCAATTTAGTAAACGACGAGATGAAGAAAACAAATGTCATTGTTCTTCAGCAAAATGACTCTGTGGCTATTACTGAATCCTCCTTTAGGGAAATTGAATTAGCGGTAGAGAAAATTATTGCAGTCATTGGGGATATGACTGAGGGCGTAGCCTATTTAAATAACTCGAAGAATCACATTATGCACTCTATTGAAAGTATTGCCATGATAAGTGAGAAAAATGCTGCTGCATCAGAGGAGGTAACAGCCTCCGTTGATGAGCAACAGCGTGCAATTCAACTTGTTAGTGAATCTTCGAATGATTTAACGGACGAAATAACGGCATTACAAGAATCGATTAAACGCTTTATATTAAGATAATTTAACAGGATGTTTGTACCGTAGCCTAGTACAAGCATCCTTTTTCTTTACCTAACGTTATTAAAAGGTAAGGGAGGAAAATATCATGAAAAAATGGATGATGAGACTAGGGATACTAGGTATTGCCATATGTATTGGCATTTATATTTGGCTGGGTGAAGAGATGAAAGAAGGCGTTCAGCCAGCTGCAAACGGAAAAGCTGCATACATGATTGTGCTGGGAGCAAAGGTAAAACCAGGGGGCATTCCATCACTTTCATTGAAAAATAGATTGGAAGAGGCTGCGGAGTATCTAAAGAAATACCCACATGTCCAAGTAATTGTTTCTGGCGGTCAAGGGCCAGATGAAGATCAGACAGAGGCTTCCGTTATGCTTGAATATTTACTAAACAATGGCATTGAAGCTAGCAGGATAGTAATGGAAGACAAATCTACATCAACCTATGAAAATCTACTATTTTCAAAAGAACTACTGCCGGAGAAAACGAAGAAGGTTACGATTGTTTCCAATGATTTTCATTTAAAGCGAGCAAAATATTTAGCCGAAACATTGGATTTAGAAGTAGATGTGGTGGCGGCTAAAACACCAAAGTCAGTAGAAGCTAAGTTAAAGCTACGGGAAAGAGCAGCACTATTAAAAACATATATAATTGGCTATTAAATTGTTTCTTAATACTAGATATTTGGCATATAATAGAAATATAACGGTGTATGCGACAGAAAGAGGGGACTTCTATGAAAACGTTTAAAGACTATGAATACCAACGTCCAAATATTGAAGAAATGAAAGAGCGGCAATTATCTTTAATTGAGCAATTTAAACATGCGCGAACGATGGATGAGCAAAGCAGCATCATTCAACAACTAAACGCTTTAAGTAATGATTATGCCACAATGGCGAATTTAGTGTATATTCGTGCATCAATTGATACAAATGATGAATTTTATCAAGCAGAGCGTGATTATTTCGATGAAGTGGGTCCCGAGCTAGAAGAGGTAACTACAGAATATTATAAAGCATTGATTGCTTCTCCATTCCGTGAACAATTAGAGAATAAATGGGGACAGCAGCTATTCGATTTAGCAACTTATCAAATAAAAGGCTTTTCACCAATAGTCATTGATTTAATGCAAAAGGAGAACAAGCTTGTATCAGAATATAATAAACTAGTAGCTTCTGCGCAGATTGATTTTAATGGCGAAACATTAACACTTGCTCAGCTTGGACCATATGCAGAGTCTACTGATCGTGAAATACGTAAATCAGCAACAGAAGCACGCTTTGGTTTTTTTGCTGAGCATGAAGAAGAATTTGATAGACTCTATGATGAGCTTGTAAAGGTACGTCATGAAATTGCTGTTAAATTAGGCTATAAAAACTATGTGGAGCTAGGCTATGTTCGCATGAATCGCATTGATTATAATGCAGATATGGTGAAGAAATTCCGCGATCAGGTTCGCGATTTAATAGTACCAGTTGCTTCTGAGCTGTATGAGCGTCAGGCAAAGCGTATCGGTATTTCTGATTTTAAATTCTATGATGAAGCGTTAAACTTTTTATCTGGAAATGCAACTCCAAAAGGTGATCCAGACTGGATTGTTGAGAACGGTAAAAAAATGTATGAGGAGTTATCACCTGAGACAGGTGAATTCTTCAATTTCATGATTGATCATGAATTAATGGATTTAGTAGCGAAGAAAGGGAAAGAAAGCGGTGGATATTGTACATTTATCGAAAACTATCATTCACCATTCATCTTCTCAAACTTTAATGGTACTTCAGGTGATATAGATGTATTAACACATGAAGCAGGACATGCCTTCCAAGTGTATTCAAGCCGTGACATCGGTATCCCAGAGTACTTATGGCCAACATTTGAATCTTGTGAAATTCACTCGATGAGTATGGAATTTTTTACATGGCCTTGGATGGAACTGTTCTTTAAAGAGGATACAGAGAAATATAAATTTACACATTTAAGCAGTGGTCTTTTATTCTTACCGTATGGTGTTGCGGTAGATGAGTTCCAGCATGTTATATACGAAAATCCAACAATGACACCAGCTGAGCGTAAGGCAGCATGGAAGAAAATTGAGGAAACGTATTTACCGCATCGTGACTATGATCATAATGGCTACCTTGAGACAGGAGGAATTTGGCAGCGTCAGGGTCACATTTATGCAAGCCCATTCTATTATATTGACTACACGCTAGCACAAATTTGTGCCTTCCAGTTCTGGAAACGCTCAAGAGAAGAGTTTGAGGAAGCTTGGAAGGACTATATTCATTTATGTGGGTTAGGTGGTTCTATGTCCTTCACGAAGCTTGTAAAAGAAGCTGGGTTAATATCGCCATTTGAAGATGGATGTGTTGAATCTGTTATTGGCGAAATTAAGGCATACCTAAATTCTATAGACGACGTGGCACTATAAATTTTATACAATTAACTATTTAAATTCGTGACACTTTCACTGGATAAATACTTGTGAAAGTGTCACGAATTTTTAAGTTGAGAATGGATAGTAAATTTTATTTTGATAATCAATACTAGGATACTTGCGAAATGGTTAATATATCAGTAGTATTTTCAGTAACTGTGAAAAAAGGAAGTGAATGAGAGTGACAAGAAAAGTTTGGTTTCAAGTAGGCGTAGGGATATTATTAACACTACTAATCATTAAATATTTTGTGGAGATTCATTGGATTTTTTCACCGCTAGTCATCCTATTAAAAGCAATTTTTGTGCCTCTATTACTTGGTGGAGTTTTATACTACGTGACTGAGCCAATTCAGCGATTTTTGGAAAAACGTAAATTCCCGCGGTGGGCAAGTATATTAACAATTATTATAGGGTTGATTGCTATTGCAGGTATCTTTGGATGGATTGTAGGAAATCCAATTGCAGAGCAGGTCAATAAATTAGTAAAGAATGCACCTATGATTAGTGCGAATATAAGTGCAAGTATTAGCACGAGTATTCAAGATGCAACAGACTATTTGTTGCAAAATAAAGATAACTTCCCAACACAGTTAAAAGATATTATTGATAAAATGGCAAATTCTGTACAGGATATTGCTGTAGTTGCGAGTAAAGGGCTTGTCTCCTTCTTACAATCTATAGTGTCTGTCTCCTTATTAGCTATTTTAATTCCATTCTTCTTTATTTTTATGTTGAAGGATCACGAAAAATTTGCGCCTTCGATTTATAAATATTTCAGTGGTGAACGTCGTGAATGGATTAAAAAAACGTTAAGTGAAATTGATGATGTTCTACGTAGCTATATTCAAGGACAACTGCAAATTAGCTTTTTATTGGCGCTTATTATGTACGTTGGGTATTTAATTATTGGTTTAGAGTATTCATTGCTCCTTGTCATATTCGCTTTCTTTATGAATATGATTCCGTTTATTGGACCTTGGATTGCCTTTACACCAGCTTTAATTGTGGCAGTAATTCAGGATCCCGTGCTTGTAATATGGGTATCGGTTGTCACACTTGTTGCGCAGCAAATTGATAGTAATTTTATAACACCAAACGTTATGGGAAAAACACTCGATATACATCCTTTAACAGTTATCACGATAATTTTAGCAGCAGGTAATATTGCAGGCTTTATCGGAATTATTATTGCTGTGCCATTTTATGCCGTATTAAAGGTTATCGTATCTAATATTTACGATCAACGTAACGCCATTAAGAAAAGGGCTACGAAGTCAGTTTAGGAGTCGAAAAAATGGAACAAGAAATTGTGAAGGTTTTTAATGAGCAGCATGAACAAATTGGAACAGCAACGAGAGCTGAGGTACATGAGAAAGGGCTGTGGCATGAAACATTCCACTGCTGGCTTGTCAATGAGAACTATATCTATTTTCAAATCCGCAGTGCGCAAAAAAAAGATTACCCAGGGTTGTTGGATATAACAGCAGCAGGGCATTTATTAGCGGTTGAAACAGTTGAATCAGGCATTCGGGAAGTGAAGGAAGAGCTGGGCCTTGCTATCAATGTAGATGATGTTGTAAAAATGGGCATGACATCCTGTAGTATAGTTTCAGAAAATATGATCGACAATGAATTTTGCCATGTTTACATATATCCATTCAAACATGATTGGAATTCTTTTGATCTTCAATATGAGGAAGTGTCAGGGGTTGTTAGAGCGAATTTGAATGAGGCAGAGGCCTTCTTTTTAGGAAAAACGGCCACTCTTAATATTGAAGGCTATGAATACTTCCCAGACGGTCAGCGAGCAAAAATTGTGCGTCCAGTAAGTACTGCACAATTTGTTCCATATCGAGAACTATATGTAGCACATGTGATTCAGTTTGTAAAAGATAAGATGTTTAATAAAACAACATAAGTAAAAATAGGACAAGCCATTAATTAATTGTGCTTGTCCTATTTCGCTTCGTTATAACAGAAAAAATAAGTTATACTGTAGGGAGATTGTATAGAAAAGGAGCATTTTATATGCTAACATTTGAACAAAAACAAGATATCATCGAATCATTTCCTGAGCTTACAAAGAAGGAGATTTCTTTAAAGCGCTTAAATTATCATTTTATGGACAGTCTGTATGAAAAGACCATTGTTGTAGAAAAGCTTCATCCAAATGGCAACGGATTTGTCTTTGTTGGAGATTTATTGCGTTATGAGGAAGAAGCGAATGATAAAGGCTTAGTGAATATTCGTGATTATGATGAGCAACGACTTCGTGAAATTATTGAAGATGCTATTCAATATTTATCAGAGGAAGAAGATGAACAAGAGCCGATTGTTGAGATATGGCAAAGCAGAGACAATGTACAATTAAAGCTAGCCTTTGAGCAGCGTTCTTGGAATGTTTATCATGGAGAAAATTTAGAAGAAGCTTTTGGTACGTATGATGCTGCGAAAGAATATTTACTAGAAGAAGGTTTTCGTAATAAGAAATAAGTAGTTCGGGGGAACATGGTCAATGAATGGAAAAAAATTAGTGGGAATAGTTATTGTGGTTGTTGTCGCGGCATGTTTATTTTCAGTTTTCACGATTACTAAATTTTATAAAGACCACAAGGAACAGCCAAATAGTGAAAATCGTGAAATAAATAAGTCAAAGAGCTTGAATTTAATTTTACCACAGGCTACAATTATCTCGAATTCAAGATAATTGAGAGGTGGACTGTTGTTTATGCAGCACGTTTTTTATAAAGGAACAGATGAAACAAAGCCAGTATTGTTGTTATTGCATGGTACAGGCGGAAATGAAGAGAGCCTAATTGGTCTTGCAAGGGAAATTGATGAAACTGCAAGCATTTTAAGCGTTCGTGGGAATGTGTTAGAGAATGGCATGCCGCGCTTCTTTCGTCGTTTAGCAGAGGGTGTTTTTGATATAGAGGATTTAGTCTTCCGTACAAAGGAATTATATGACTTTTTATCAGAGGCAGCACAGCAGTATGAATTTGATGGCAGCCGAGTTGTAGCTATTGGCTATTCAAATGGTGCAAATATTGCAGCAAGCCTATTATTCCATTATGAGGATGCTTTAGCAGGCGCTATTTTACATCATCCGATGGTACCTAGACGAGGTATAGAACTACCAAAGCTTTCATCTATTCCTGTCTTTATCAGTGCTGGTACGAATGATCCAATGTGTACTGCGCAGGAATCAGAGGATTTAGAGACACTTTTAACCTCAGCGGGTGCAAATGTGACGACTAAATGGTTTAATTTTGGCCACCAGCTAACTATGCCTGAGGTAGTGGCAGCAAAAGAATGGTATAACAACATTTATGCATAATAGGAAAAATCCGCAGCCTTTAAAAGGAAGCGGATTTTTTATAACTATTATTTATTTTTTTCTAGCAAAGGGTAGCCACCAGTTCCAATCACCAAACAGCTTCATAAGACTAGGTACGAGCATGAGACGGATAATGGTTGCATCGATAGCAACGGCAATGGCTATACCTACACCAATTTGCTTAACAGGCATGACATCTGTGAAGGCGAAGGCACCTGTAATAACAATCATAATAAGGGCAGCTGATGTAATAATCCGACTGGTAGAAGTAAGTCCATCAATTGTGGCGCGTGTATTATCTGCCCCTTTTAAATATTCCTCTTGGATACGTGAAATTAAAAAGACTTCATAGTCCATACTTAAGCCGAACACAAGACAGAAAACAATAACTGGGATAATCAGGACAATTGAACCCGCATCGATACCAAAATGTCCATATTGGAAAATATAAACGAGTATTCCAAAGGCAGAAGAAAGACCAATAATGTTCATAATAATCGCCTTTAGCGGAATTAACACGGAACGAAAAGCGAGCATTAAAATAAAGAATGTTGAAATGAGAATAATTGATATAGCCAATACAATTTTATTGGCAATTTCATCAAAGATTTCTTGATTGAATTTTGCTTGTCCTCCAAGTGCAAAATTGACACCCAAATCCTTATCTTTCCACGCTCGTGCGAATTTTTGCGCAGTAGATGAAGAACCGGCTGCATCTAATGTAATTGGGATAAATAGCTGAGTTTTTTTAGAGAACGTACTTAGAACGGGCTGTAATTGTTCTGCCATCTGTGGAATTTCCAAGGAAGCATTCAACTCCTCAGGTGTTTTGATTTTAGCAGCCGTATAAATCGTTGACACATTGGTCACTAATGGATCAGCAAGTAGTTTTTCCTGAATAGTATATATAAGCTCTCTTGCCTCATTATCCTCCCAGCCTTCCTTTCGTTCAGCAAGCAAGTATAATGTTGAGGTTTCGCCAAGCCCAAATGTATCATCTAATTTATCATAGGCAGTACGTGCATCATATTTAGTCGGTAATGAGTCCACCTGAGGTATTTTTAGTTGGATATCCTTCAATGGAATCATACCAATACCTAATAGTATTAGTGCAACAATAACAATCGTGACTGGATATTTCATAACAAAGCCTGCAAAGCCACGCCAACGATTTGCCCCACCAGGCTTAACACGTATTAAACGCCATTTATTTAGACGATCTCCTAATAGCATCATCGTGGCAGGTAGTAATGTAAGGCCAGAAAGCACTGCCAGTAATACCACAATAGTGCCACCCAATGCGATATTATGGAATATTTCAACGCCAATTACTATCATCGCGCCCAAGCCAATCATCACACAAACTGCAGAAAAAATAATAGATCTTCCAGCGGTTTGTATAGCGATTTGTATGGCCTCAGGGATGGATGTATGGGCACGTTCTTCACGATAACGGTTAATAAACAATAGGGCAAAATCAATACTTAATGCTAGTCCAAGCATCGGTACAATATTTAAGACAAAGATCGATAAATTAACATTACCGCTAAGCAATGTCATAACACCAAACGCAGTTACAACTGTGACAACCCCGATAATAATTGGTAGTACAGAGGCTACAACAGTCCCAAAAGCGAGTAATAGGACTATAATGGCAATCGGCAAGCCAATTGCTTCTGCTGATGCTAAATCCTTTTGACTTGCTGTATTAATGTCTGCCGAAATAACAGGTCCACCTGTTACAGTCACACCATCTTTTTCAATTAAAGAACGAATATCCTTCACAATATCAGTTAGATTATCAATATCATTTTTCAGATGAATCATAGCATAGGCAATGCCGTTCTTTTGTAAAGAGGCATCATCGAGTGGTGACTGAATGGAGTGGATCTCCTTGATGTTATCTAACTTTTTTAAAGTATCTTGAATTTCCTTATCCTTAGCTGGATCAAAAACAACCAAAATAGTATCTGAAGGTAAATCAAAATTTTCGGCTAGCTCTTTTGTGACATAGGTATGATCTCCTTCCACAAAAAAACCATCTCCTTGCAACTTACTTGGAAGTTGTATGGCGAACACAGCCATTGCAATAAAAATTACGAGCCAAATAGCTACGATAGCTTTAGCATGTGCTGTTATAAAAGCTGAAAAAGTTTTCATAGTCGTGTAGCATCCCCCTTTTCAAATAGTGTAAAGGATGTGTCACATTTTGTCGTGTGACAATGTTAAGACTCCTGCCCACTAATGAACAAACGTCTCATGTTGTTGAAAAACTATGATGTCAAATTTAAAAGTATAGCTGCATAACGAGAGGTTGATCTCCGTTTCGACTGAGTGCTTTCCTGGGGGCGTCCGATGAGCCGCTTGGGGCAACAGGAGGTTGGTCACGAAGGCGTTATCACAGGACGTGATGCTTTTAGCCTTCGTTCCCCTAATATGCTCGCTCCAGGGTCTCATCTGTGACGCTGATCCCCGAGGAGTCACTCAGTCTACACTCCAATCACCCACTGCTCATAGTATTTTCTTATGGCATCTCACACTAATGTATAGCGATAAAACGAAATCTCAGCAACAAAGTGGCTCTTAGTGGTAGGACATTTGGTAGAAGTGTGTCACTGTTATATCTATGATGGTGAGTAACCAAGCTTACTTTACATTTGAGATGAAGAAAATATATAAAGGTCTACACTAATGCTAATTGGTGTGCAAGTCTACTCTACAGGCTCGTTGCTCGCTCACAGGAAGCTTTACTATGCAAAAAAGCGAAGTGTCAGCGGCAAACGAGTAGCCTGAAACGGAGATCATTTTCATTTTTCCACAATATCACAAAGTTTTCCTTGAGCATTTTGTTTTTCAACAACAAGACTCCTGTCCAATAAGAACAGGAGTCTTCATATGCAAGAAAATTAACAGAATAAAGATAAAAAGAAGTAAATAACAGCAGCCATTACTGCAGAAATTGGCATTGTAATAATCCAAGTAGTAACTATTTTACGAGCCATCCCCCAGTTTACACCACGTACACGTTGTGCAGAGCCTACTCCCATAATGGAGGAAGAAATTACGTGAGTTGTTGATACTGGTAGGTGGATTAAAGTAGCGCCAAAAATAACAGATGCAGATGCTAAATCGGCAGCTACCCCGTTTACAGGGCGGATTTTCATAATTTTACCACCGACTGTTTTAATAATTTTATAACCGCCAATAGAGGTACCTAGACCCATGGCAGTTGCTGCGGCAGCACGTACCCAAAAAGGAATTTCATCTCCTGTATGTAAGCCTCCAGCAATTAAAGCCATGGTCATAATCCCCATTGCCTTTTGAGCGTCGTTTGTACCGTGCGTAAATGATTGGATAGCTGCTGTGAAAATTTGCATTGTACGGAATCCTTTATTTGTACGATATAAATTCAAATTTTTAAATAATAATTTAAATAGTGTCATCATCAGAAAACCGGCACAGATAGCAAGGATCGGTGAAAATACTAATGCCATAATGATTTTTGTAAAGCCGCCATAGTTTAAAACGCTGAAACCAGCAGATGCCACAGCAGCTCCTGCAATGGAGCCAATCAATGTGTGTGATGAACTAGAAGGAATTCCAAAATACCATGTGAGTAAATTCCAAATAATTGCCGAAATTAATGCGGCTAAAATAACAATTGAGCCAGTTGTGTCTCCTTGAAAGGCATTTAAAGAGAATGGATCTACAATGTCTTTTGTAAGAGCCTTTGCCACACCAACAAAAGTAATAGCTCCGACAAAATTCATCGTCGCTGCCATTAATATGGCTGCTCGCGGTGGCAATGCTCTAGTGGAAACCGAAGTTGCGATAGCATTTGCTGTATCATGGAAGCCGTTGATAAAGTCAAATGTTAGGGCAAAGATGACGACCAGTACGGTTAGTATAATGATTGTGTTCATTGTAAGTGCCCATCTCCTAATTACGCGTTACGCATGATAATTGTTTCCATTGTGTTGGCAACATTTTGACAATAATCAGCGATATCTTCTAATTGTTCGTATATATCTTTAAATTTAATAATTCGAATTGGATCTTTTTCATTTAAAAATAATTGCTTAATGGACGAACGTTGTACTTCATCACATTCACGCTCGTAATCTTTAATTAGAATTGCGTGTGGACGCATACCAATAAGATTCTTTTTCTTTAACTCTTCTGTTGCTTTAACAATTTCATCAGCACTTTTTGAGATGTAGCCTAAGAAGATGCGCATTGATTCATCAACTTCTGTTAGGGAGAACATTTCAAAATGAGCGATACAATGCTCCGTACCATCCAATACATCATCCATACGAATCGCAAATTCTAAGATGTCTTCACGCTCGATAGGTGTCATAAATGATTTATTTAGCATTACGATTAGATCATGAATGAGCTTATCGCCAGCCGTTTCGTAATTTTTCATAGTAATGCTGATCTCTTTCAGGTCAGCTACACTGTTGATACGAAAATCATTTGCGTAATGTACGGCCTCTCTCATATTTTCAGCAATTTTATGCAAGGCAATAAAGAAAGGGTCTTGTTTTTTTGAGTTAAGCATGCAAATCGAATCCTCCTGGATATAAATAAATTAATCGACCTCTAAACTTTACTATCATAACAAAATCTTTAATTTATCTACATAAAATTCATACATTCTACATAAAACTTTACATTCCTGTAATATACAAATTGTTCACAAAATATCATGTGGAAGCTTGAAATAGTATTAAAAGAGCTTTAAATAGGGGATTTATAAAGAGTGAAATAGCCAAAAAGTTCTCATTCATACAACATAAATTGTAAAGATAATGTAAAGAAGAGCTTTTTATTTAGTTTGCCCTTTTTCTTAAGAATATCTTCATTTTTATCCTTTAACTTTTTTAAGAATTCTTTTCTACAATAGAGAAAGAATGAGAAAGGGGCGTTAAAGGAAAATGATTCAAGTGGAGAACTTACAACATACATTTTTAATAGGAAAAAAGGGCAAGGAAAAACATATTCCTGTATTGAAAGGAGTTAACTTTGAGGTAAAGCAAGGAGAGATTGTTGCAATTGTTGGCAAAAGTGGCTCTGGAAAATCAACCCTATTACAAGTTTTAGCAGGATTCATGAAATCTGAGCAAGGGTCCATTAAAATCAATGGAAAAGAAACGGCTCATCTTACAGAAACTGAAAGTGCAGCTTTTCGTTTGAAACAATTTGGCTTTATTTTTCAAAACTTTCAACTAATGCCTGGATTATCAGCATTTGAAAATATTGAGCTTCCTTTAAAGTTACAGGGTGCTGGGAAAGCTGTACGAAAAGAAAAGGTCAAAAAAATAATGGACAAGGTTGGCCTATCAGAGGTATCAGACCATTATCCGAATGAATTGTCTGGCGGACAGCAACAGCGTGTTAGTATTGCTAGAGCCTTGATCACTAATCCGCCTATACTGTTGGCAGATGAACCCACAGGGAGTCTTGATTCAGAAACTGAGCAAGATATTTTGCTGCTTATTCAAAGCTTAAATCGTGAGCTTGGTTTAACATTTGTCATCATTACTCACGACGAAGAAGTAGCAACCATAGCGCATCGACGTTTCCGTATGTACGATGGTGAACTTGTTAAGGAGGAGGAATAACATGTTATTTAAAGATCAGATAGATTTTGTTTCACAGCATATCAAGAAAAATAAACTACGTGTCTTTATGACAGTGTTAGCAGCAACAATGGGCTGTGCATTTTTAATTGTCCTTGCATCTGTAGGGTTTGGTCTACAGGATTCATTACGCAATGAAATATTATCAAATGAAAAAGTAACAAAAATTCAAGTATTCGATAATGAGCCGTTTACAGATAAACAAATACAGGAAATAAAAGGGGTCGAGCATGTTGAAACTGTACTTGAAACAATTACAGTGAATGCCTCTGCACACTCATTTTTTGAGGGACGAGATACAAGCTCTAACCTCTATGTTGCCAATATGCAGGATTTTGAGCAAGTAAATGGCAAGCTTGCAGAAGGGAAGTATCCATCTAAGCCAAATGAAATCATAGTCGGCTATCATTTTGCTCAAACCTTATTAAATGATGCTGAGCGCAAAATTATTGAAGAAAAGAATAAAAAGGCCGAGGCAGAAGGCACATATTACGATGGTAAAGAAGAAGGGTATAAGGAATCTTTAATTGGCAAAGATATCGAATTATCTTTAGCACCTAACATTAGTGCAGCTAAAGAGACAGAGAAAATGAACTATACAATTGTGGGTGTGATGAAGGAGCCTACCTATGATTGGATGATTAATAACGTTGTCTATATGGATATAAAACAAAAGCCAGTAGTAGCATCTAATTTGGCTACAGCAGTAGATCTTAAAGAAGATGAAATGTTTTATTCAGAATTTAATATTTTTGCTGATACGTTAGAAAATGTAAAGCCTATATTAGATAAACTTAAAGATAAAGGCTATAGCGTGTATTCCATTACTGAGCAATTAGATCAAATGAATGTATTTTTCCTAGTGCTAAAAGTTGGCCTTATATTCGTTGGCACGATTGCCGTATTAATTGCATCTATAGGTATTTTCAATACAATGACAATGGCAGTAACAGAGCGTACTCGTGAAATTGGTGTGTTAAAGGCTATTGGCGCAAGTCCTAAGCTTATTCAACGATTATTTTTAATGGAAAGTACGTTCATTGGGATCATCGGTACTGTTATCGCAGTAATAATATCATATGCTATTAGCTTCGTAGCTAATGCCGCATTACCGTTAATTTTACAGGCTGCAACAGGTGAAGAAGGTTTTAGAAATAACGATATTACATTTTCCTTGATTCCTTGGCAGCTTGTTGTTATTGCAGCAGCTATCAGTATTGGAGTGGCTATGATTTCAGGCTATCGTCCAGCCCGTAAAGCCACTAAAATTGATGTTATCCAAGCGTTACGACAAGAACTATAATAGAGAAGGCGATCCAAATACGTTGGATCGCCTTTTTCCTGTATTTAACTACAAATACAAAAAACTTATAGATATGTTTCTAACTCCTTTGCTAAGAATGGCTGGGCATTTAGCAAGGTTAAAAAATTATCGTAACGAGTACGCTGCTCAGGGCTTGGTTTTTTCCCTGTGTGATAAGCACGGATAAGAATGTTTTTTGGTGTATTTTCCATGTCGATAAACTCCAGCAATTGTGCCTCATAGCCAACAAGAGATAAAATTTCAGCACGAATAGCATCGGTAGCAAGTGCGGCAAATCGTTCGCGTACAAGCCCGTGCTGAAGCATGATGTCAAGTGCAGGTGTATCTAATTGGCGATTTAACTCATGCTGACAACAAGGAACGCTTAAAATAACCTTTGCTCCCCATTTCACAGCCCGAGCTAATGCCATATCTGTAGCAACATCACAGGCATGTAACGTAACAACCATATCTACATTTGACTCACTATTATATTCATTAATATCCCCTACTAAAAACTCGAGTTGCTCGTAACCTAAATCAGCTGCGATTGTGGAGCATTCTTCAATGACTTCTTTTTTCAAATCTAAGCCTGTAACACGAATATCTAATCCCTTTTCAACCTTTAAATAATGGTATAGCGCAAATGTTAAATAGGATTTTCCAGAGCCAAAATCTAAAATACGAACCTGACGATCCTTTGGTAAATAAGCTAGGGTATCATCAATAAATTCAATGAAGCGATTAATTTGTTTAAATTTATCATATTTTTGTTTTTTAATTTTTCCTTCTTCTGTTTGCACACCAAGCCGAATTAAAAATGGATATGGTTGCTCCTCTTTAAGAAGATAGTTTTTTTGGCGATTATGCGCTAAATTAATTTGCTTGGGAGCGACTGATTTATCGGATTTCCATAGTACTTTATTCTTTTTGGATAGTTGGATTTGTACTTTTTCGTCTATAAAATCAATATGCGCTTGACGGTAATCATCAAAAAATAATGCAAGTCTTTCTGGAAAATCTTCTAGAAGGATATTTTCGTGTTTTAAAATGCGTTCAAATTGGTATTCAATTTGTATATGATAAACATCCTTAAGCAAAATAGGCTTTAGCTTGATGCGCTTAACTTCATTTGATTTCATTCGTGGTTGACTAATGGTAGCAGTAACAAGTTGCTGCTGTAAAATTCTCTCTGTCAGTTGAGTTTTCATTTCTTCAAATATCATACTTTTTCGCCTTCTTTATTCTGTAATAGATGGCACTAGTTTAACACACTTTATATAGAGCGATGATACTTTAAAGATTATACAAAATAAAGGCATATAAGTATATTTATGGTATATTTATTCGGAATAGCTGAAAGAGCGACAAGGAGGAGAAAATATGTCAGGTAACATGTATCAATTACTGGCGATTGTTATTTATATGGTCGCAATGCTTGGAATCGGATGGTATGCATTTGTTAAAACGTCCAATTTAACAGATTATATGCTTGGTGGTCGATCGCTTGGCCCAGCTGTAACTGCGCTGAGTGCAGGAGCCGCTGATATGTCTGGCTGGCTCTTAATGGGCTTGCCAGGAGCTATTTATTTATCTGGTTTGGTGGAGGCTTGGATTGCTATTGGGTTAACCATAGGAGCGTATTTGAACTGGTTAGTTGTTGCACCGCGACTTCGTGTTTATACACAAGTGACGAACGACTCCATCACCATTCCAAGTTATTTGGATAATCGTTTGCGTGACAATACCAAGTTGATAAGAATTGCATCTGGTATTATTATTTTAATCTTTTTTACATTTTATGTATCCTCAGGAATGGTAGCAGGAGGTAAGTTTTTTGATAGTTCATTTGGCTATGACTATCACACAGGTTTATTGATTGTATCAGCAGTTGTTGTAGCATACACTCTCTTCGGTGGTTTTTTAGCGGTTAGTTATACCGATTTTTTACAAGGACTTATTATGTTTTTGGCGCTTGTAACTGTACCATTATTTGGTTTGTTTTTAACGGGCGGTCTAGGCAATACGATAGCATCTATTAAAGCGGTTAATCCTGAGCATTTGAATTTATTGCCAGCAACCGCAACAGCAGCAGGAGTTATTTCTTCGCTCGCATGGGGGTTAGGCTATTTTGGACAGCCACATATCATTGTTCGTTTCATGGCTATTAGCTCAGTGAAGGAGACAAAGCAGGCTCGACGTATTGGAATTGGTTGGATGATGCTAAGTCTATTTGGTGCAATTGGGACTGCGCTGGTCGGTGTAGCCTATTACGAACAAAATGCAAGCGAGTTAAAGGATGCTGAAACAGTATTTATTGTGCTTGGTCAAATTTTATTCCATCCCTTTATTGCGGGGATTATGCTAGCAGCAATATTAGCTGCGGTAATGAGTACAATTTCATCACAATTAATTGTGACATCTTCAGCACTTGTAGAAGATATTTATAAAGCATTATTTAATAAAACAGCAGATGATAAGCATTATGTATTCGTTGGGCGTATCGCTGTATTAGTTGTAGCCATTGTAGCCGCCATTTTAGCATGGAATCCAGATAGTTCTATATTGGACTTAGTTGGTTTTGCATGGGCAGGCTTTGGTGCTGCATTTGGTCCAATCATATTACTGTCATTATATTGGAGAAAGCTAACAAATATCGGGGCGCTAAGTGGGATGGTAACAGGAGCTGCAACAGCCTTTATTTGGGGTAAGATTAAAGTTTTAACTGAGACACTGTATGAAATTGTACCAGGCTTCGTGGTTTGTTTAATCGTTGCTGTTATCGTCAGTATTGTGACGTATAGACCGAACAAAGAAATAGAAGAAGAATTTGAACGTACGGAAAAATTACTGAAGGAAGAAAAATAAACAAAATGCGCCTTTTAGGAGGGCGCATTTTTCTTATTAAAATCAGCTTTTAAACGGCACGATTTAGGGCATTATATGGTAAGATGAAGAAAATTTGTCGTAAGAAACACCAAGTATTGGTGGGAGGATTGTGGATGAATAGAATCAAGGATGTCGATATATTGTTAGAAAAGGCCATATTAGTTGGCGTCAATTTACGAAATGATGAGCATTTTGATTATTCAGTGGAGGAGCTAAAAAATTTAGCAGAAGCTTTAAATGTGGAGGTAGTAGGGGTTGTTACTCAAAATTTAGAGCGCATTACACCATCTCATTATGTGGGTACAGGCAAAATTCAAGAAATAAAAAACTTTTTTGAAGAAGCAAAAGCCAATCTAATCATTTTCAATGATGAATTGTCTCCTTCACAAATCCGTAATTTAGAGCGTGATTTGGAGACAAAGGTCATTGATCGAACGATGTTGATTTTAGATATTTTTGGACGTCGGGCAAAAACACGAGAATCACAGCTGCAAGTAGAGTTAGCGCAGTTACAATATATGCTGCCTCGATTAGTTGGCTTGCATGCCTCTTTGAGCCGTCAAGGAGGTGGTACAGGCGGTGGCTTTAAAAACCGAGGAGCTGGTGAAACAAAGCTAGAGCTAGACCGTCGGAAAATCGAGGATCAAATTGCAAAAATTAAGAAAGAGCTAGAGCAAGTAAAGGAACAAAGAGAGACACAGCGTAAACAACGACGTAAAAATGCCGTCCCTGTCGTTTCTATTGTTGGCTATACGAATGCTGGGAAGTCCACTATTATGAATCAACTGCTTGCTAGAATCGGGCAGGAGGATCATAAACAAGTGTTTGAAAAGGATATGCTATTTGCCACACTTGAAACATCTGTCCGTCAAATAGAACTACCTGATAAAAAGAGTTTTTTATTAACGGATACAGTTGGATTCGTTAGTAAATTACCACATCATTTAGTAAAGGCATTCCGTTCTACGTTAGAGGAAGCTCGTGATGCGGATTTATTGCTGCATGTTGTAGATGTGTCAAATGCTGAGCATGGTTTTATGATGGAGGTAACGAATGAAACACTTAAAGCGGTAGGTGTTGAAGGAATACCAACTATTTATGTTTACAATAAAGCTGATTTAGCAAACGTTCCATACCCAGTTGTAAGTGGAGATAATATTTGGATATCTGCAAAGCAGGGAGTTGGTTTAGAAGAATTACTCCAATTGATACGTCAACATATTTTTGCTAACTATGTGACGTGTAAAATGCTCATACCCTATGAACAAGGAAATATTGTGTCCTATTTAAATGAGCATGCTTCTGTTTACGACACAGAGTATGAAGAAAATGGCACACTGCTAACTCTCGAAGTCAAGGAAGCGGACTATACGAAATATGAAGGATATGTAATTTAATCACCATACAGATTTAAAGCATGCTGGATACGTTTCTAGCATGCTTTTTTTCATGGCTATGTCTGAAGGCTTTGAGGATAATCCTAGCTTATATGTTAATACTATAAATAATCTGACTATAAAATATTTTAGAATAATTTAATGGTCGTTTGGAATTACATTGTAGTGAAAGAGTGAGAAAACTTAGATATAAAGGATTTAGTATTATTTCGTAATATTTAATCAGAATTTATAGAAAAGAGATAAATTTTCAACATTTTTTAAAACTCTTGATAAAGTTTTTAAAACACTTTAGTATGATGAAACAAAGTTTTTTATCCATGAAAATGGGTAATAATATTTTTTTTGAATAATTAAATTGGGAGTGGGTAATTGTTATGTCTACTAAAGATGAAATTGTAAAATCCGTCCCTCAAAATGGCTTTGTTGGACATCCTAAAGGGCTCTTTACATTATTTTTTACAGAATTTTGGGAACGATTCTCCTACTATGGTATGCGAGCGATTCTGATTTTCTTTATGTATTATGAATTGAATCAAGGTGGACTTGGTTTAGATCGTGGAACAGCAAACTCTATTATGGCTATTTATGGGTCACTTGTATATATGTCGGGAATCATTGGAGGTTGGATTGCCGATCGACTGTTAGGTACACGTAAAACGATCTTTTATGGTGGCGTGTTAATAATGATTGGTCATTTACTGCTAGCTTTACCTGGTGGAATAGGTATGTTATTTACTTCAATGGCCTTTATTGTTATGGGGACAGGCTTATTAAAGCCAAACGTTTCAAGTATCGTTGGTGATATTTATGCTGAAACAGATAGCCGTCGTGACGCAGGTTTTTCAATTTTCTATATGGGTATTAATATGGGAGCATTCATTGCACCATTTATTGTCGGAACAATTGGACAAAAATTTAGTTTCCACCTAGGCTTCGGATTTGCAGGGTTAGGAATGTTAATTGGTTTAATTGTTTATAAATTAACAGAGAAAAAATATTTAGGATTAGCAGGCCTACAAGTTAATAATCCTTTAAAGCCAGAAGAGCGTAAAAAAGTTTTTACACAATTTGGTGTGGCTGCATTAGTTATTATTATTTTAGGTGCAATCGGCATTAAAACGGGTGTATTGACAATGAATGTATTCAGTTTAATCATTACAGCTTTAGGAATTATTATTCCAACGCTGTTCTTTATATTCATGTATCGTAGTAAAAAAACAACCCAGGATGAGAAATCTCGTCTACTTGCCTATATTCCGCTGTTTTTATCGGCAGTTATGTTTTGGGCAATTCAGGAACAAGGTGCTACTATTTTAGCAACGTATGCAGACTCGCGTACACAGTTGAATATTGGTGGTTTTCGCATTCAATCTTCATGGTTCCAATCATTAAACCCTTTATTCGTTATAACGATGGCTCCGTTATTTGCAATGCTATGGTTAAAATGGGGAGATAAACAACCAACGACACCTCGAAAATTTGCCTATTCATTATTCTTTGCAGGACTATCCTTCCTAGTAATGATGATTCCAGCATATTTATCAGGTGGAGAAACTTTGGTAAGCCCATGGTGGCTAGTCCTATCCTTCTTTTTAGTCGTTGTTGGAGAGCTATTATTATCACCAGTAGGGTTGTCAGCTACGACAAAATTAGCACCAAAGGCATTTGCTGCACAAACAATGTCTCTATGGTTTTTAACAAGTGCCGCAGCGCAAGCAATTAATGCGCAACTTGTTAGGGTATATGAAGTTGTAAGCGAATTCACTTATTTCGGCTTTTTAGGTTCTTTATCAATTGTTATAGGGATAATTTTATTAGTACTTTCGCCAATCATTTCAAAAGCTATGCGAGGTATTAATTAAATCAAAAGATGTAAGTACAGTTTATCGAAGGCTGTATTTACATTTTTTTTATTGATTTTAAAAGTGATGGATAGGGGAGCTCAAGTGAAGGATAGAATATATAAAGTGCTTGATAGGAAAGAGCTGTCACAACAATTAGAGCTTTAACAGTCGTTTTATTTGCTAAATGTAGGTATAAGCTTCTATGAAAAGATTTTATTTTAGTTATAATAATCTTACTAGTATGAAAATTAAAGGAGCTGGTTGCTGTGAAGGAAGCATTGGATCGTTTGAGGCCAAGACTAATGGAAATTTTTACGTATTTACATGCAAATCCAGAAGTAAGCTGGCATGAGGTTGAAACCACCAATTATATTTTTAATTTATTAACAAATGAAGGATTTTCACCTATACGCTTTAAAAACAGTACAGGACTTTATGTTGACATAGGAAAAGGCAGTCCTAAGGTTGGCTTGCGTACAGACATAGATGCATTATGGCAGGAGGTAGATGGTGTATTTCGAGCAAATCACTCCTGTGGGCATGATGGACATATGACGATGGCTATTGGTGCTTTATTGCTCTTAAAAGAGCAGGCTCAGTCGTTTAAGGGTACTATTCGTGTAATATTCCAGCCCGCTGAAGAAAAAGGAACAGGTGCTTTATCGGTTCTAAAGGAGGGGGTTATTGATGATTTAGACTTTTTATTTGGTGTCCATGTAAGACCAGTGCATGAACTTGAAGATGGTACATATTGTGCTGCATTGTATCATGGCGCCTCACGATTAATGGAGGGAGAGATTATTGGTGAGGATGCACATGCAGCAAGACCACATCTTGGTGTAAACGCCATTGAGGTAGGAGCTACGATTATTGAAGATTTGAGAACCATTCATACAGATCCAATGATTCCTGTATCCATCAAGATGACTAAATTCCACGCAGGGGGAGAATCTGGCAATATTATTCCGGGGAATGCGTCCTTTACGATTGATATTCGCGCACAGCAAAATGATGTCATGGATGCACTTGCCCAAGGTGTAAAGCGAGTCATTGACTCTTCTAAAATCTTGCATAAAGTACAAATTGAATTAAGAACAGTTGCGAATATAGTCGCAGCGGAGGTAGACACTACTGCTCAATACATTATGGAACAGGCGATCGTCCAAGCGACCGGGTTGTCGAATTTAAGAAAACCAGTTCGTACACCAGGGGGAGAGGATTTTCATCACTATGCAGTGCAACGCCCCCATTTAAAAACAAGTATGTTAGGTTTAGGATGTGGATTAACGCCTGGGCTGCACCATCCAAAGATGAGATTTAAGCAGGCAAGACTTGTAACGGGAGTTGAAATCCTGACAAGAGCTGTATTGTTAGCTTTGGAGTCGGGGAATACAAAGGAGGCATCAGCATAATGTTAGAAAGAGTGCGAATTCAAAAAATAATGACACCTGCTGAGATTGCAGAAGTGCAGAGTTTAAATGCGGAGATTTGGGGAACACAGGCTATCCCCTCACATCAATTATTGGCAGCTGTACAAAATGGTGGACTAGTACTTGGAGCTTATTTAGAGGACAAGCTTATTGGCTTTAACTATTGTTTTGTAGGTTATCGTGAAGGGAAAATGTATCTGCATTCACACATGATTGGTGTGGAGAAAACATATCGTGAACAAGGTGTAGGAGAATTATTAAAGCACGCGCAACAAGAATATGCAAGGGATCATGGGTTTCAGCTTGTGCATTGGCTATTTGAACCATTGGAAGCACGTATGGCTAATTTGTCATTTTTGAAGTTGAATGCTTTTAGTTATCAGTATGAAAATGATTATTATGGTCCGCTCCAAGATGATTTTAACGAGGGGCTGCCTTCAGATCGAATTGTTGTGGAATGGTGGATTGAACGTGATCGAGTAGAGGATAGCCTGGATGAGCTGGAAGAGGGGGCTGAGGAAATTGTACCGTGGTCGTTGACGGTGGATGGCTTACCTGTGCTAGATATCGATGGTGAATTCCAGCGAGAGCAATCCTTTTATAAAGATGCCTATTTACTACCCATCCCTCAATGTTTACAAAAGATGAAAGTGGAAAGCCCTAAGCTTGCGGAGGACTGGCGTTATAAGGTTCGTACAATCTTAACAACATTATTTGAACAAGATTATGCCATTGTAAGAATGAAAAAACACAAAGAATATGTGCATAGCTATCTATTAGTAAGACGCTCCTTATTAGCTTTATAATAAGATTAAGGAGTGAATTTTTGTGAAACTAGAAGAAATTATCGTTAGACATATAAAAATGCCGATGAAGGCACCTTTTGCAACAAGTTTTGGCACCATTGACGAAAAAGAATTACTACTGATAGAAGCAAAAGATCAATCAGGCACGATAGGATGGGGAGAAGCAGTTGCCTTTGCAGCACCTTGGTATACTGAGGAAACAATAAAAACAACATGGCATATGCTGGAGGACTTTCTGATACCTATCTTGTTATATAAAGAGATTGTGCACCCAGATGAGGTAAGTACTTTATTTTCCTCGATTCGACGTAATTGCATGGCAAAGGCCTCAATTGAAGGCGCTGTATGGGATATTTATGCACAGCAAACAAATCAATCGCTGGCAAGAGCCTTAGGTGGTGAAAAGGAGCGAATTGAGGTAGGCGTTAGTGTAGGTATTCAGCCTTCAAAGGAAGAATTACTGAATGTTATACAAAATCATCTTGAGAAGGGTTATAAACGAGTAAAAGTGAAAATTAAGCCTGGCCATGATGTAGAAGTGGTACGTACTATTCGTTCTAAGATGCCTGATTTACCCTTGATGGTAGATGCTAATTCAGCTTATACATTAAATGATTTAGATGTATTGCAGCAGCTTGATGCATATAATCTGCTAATGATTGAGCAGCCATTAGCTGTAGATGATATTGTGGATCATGCAAAGCTGCAAGGGAAGTTAACAACACCCATTTGCTTAGATGAAAGCATCACCTGTTATGAGGATGCCCGCAAAGCAATAGAGCTGGGTAGCTGTGGTGTTATAAATATCAAAATCGGACGAGTTGGCGGATTAACCGAAGCCAAGAGAATCCATGATTTATGTAAAGATAATAATATTCCAGTTTGGTGTGGCGGCATGCTAGAAGCAGGAATCGGACGAGCACAAAATATTGCATTAACATCGCTTAGCAATTTCGTATTGCCTGGAGATACTGCAGGCTCTAGTCATTATTGGTATGAGGATATCATCTTTCCTGAAGTTATCGTGGATGATGGCTATATAAGTGTGCCACAGACTATAGGAATAGGATATATGCCTAATATGAAAGTAATTGAGAAGTTGACACTTAGCAAGAAGGTTTACCAATAATTAGAGTGGGATGTAGGGCGATTCTTCCTCTAAAACCTATAGTCTTTTTTGTGATATGCATCTCTTGAATTAGTGTTTTTAACATCATAAACGAGGAGAGAACTGTTTGAAGAAAAGCTTGCAAATCGGTGGTGCCTATGTAGGGATTATCGTCGGTGCAGGATTTGCGTCAGGGCAGGAAATCGTACTATATTTTACGAGCTACGGCTTTAAAGGAATTTACGGTGCATTTATTGCTACTTTTGGGTTTGCTTTAGTAGGTATGTGCATTGCCCAAATTAGCTCAAGATACCGTACATCATCACATAAGGATTTGATTTACCAAATATCAGGACAATCTATGGGCTTTGTGATGGATTATTTACTGTCACTCTTTCTATTTGGCGTAGCGGTTATCATGTTTGCTGGAGCGGGTGCCACATTCCACCAAATGTTTGGACTACCTGTTTGGCTAGGGAGCATTTGCATGATTGTTCTTACGATAGTAACAGTCATGATGAATGTGAAAAGCATCATCAATATCATTGCGATTGCTACCCCTTATCTGCTCATCATTGTATCCATAATAGCTGTCTATTCATTAGCCACGATGGATATTACCTTTGTAGAACAAGCTGTTATTGCACAGCAGGCACAAATAAGTACTAAAAGCTGGTGGATGACGGCTTTACTCTATATGTCTTTTAATATTGGTGTTTGTTTTTCACTTTTAACAGTTATGTGTGGGGCTATTCGCAATGAAAAAGTTGCGGGTATGGGTGGCATTATAGGTGGGGTTTTGCTTGGAGCTTTAATATTGCTAATTAATCTTTCCCTTCTTGCTAAAATGAATGTCATAGTAGGATTGGACATACCGATGCTGGCATTGGCAAATGAAATTCATCCATTCGTTGGTCTTCTAATGTCCTTCTCTCTATTGGGAATGATTTATAATACTGCGGTAGGAATGTTCTATTCCTTCATGGTACGTTTTTTTAAACCTAATAAACCGAGCTTTAAGGTAGCGAGCGTCATTATTGGCATCTTGGGTTTTCTTGCAAGCCTTGCTGGATTTACGACACTTGTGGCAAAGCTATATGCTGTTATGGGATATGTAGGTTTTATGTTAGTAATTTTTATTATTTTTGCATGGCTAAAAAGAAATCAACGTATAGCTTAATTAAAAAGGTGATTGAGGAAAGATAAAGTATTTTATTCTCAATTACCTTTTCACTTTGTATAAGAAATTTGAAGAATAAGTGAAAGTTTTTAACTTCTTTCAGCAGAAGTCTCCCACCTCTATGGGCGGAGAGGTGAATGCAAATTTAAGCTGCTTTTCAACGGGTGTCCAAACACCCGCTGAAATAAGTTAAAGCCTCCGGCGGATGTCACGGAATCGGAAAGGAGTACTTTGTGTAAGCACAAAGCCGATTCCGGACTCAATTATGCCGAGGCATAATTGATTTTGTGAAATAAAAGAAAATGTTGCTATTTTGTTATTTAAGCTCGTTTTTAAAGGATTCTAGTAAAAACGAGAACAATTCTCATTTATAGGTTGACTGAGAATAAAAACAGACTTATAATGAAAATCGTGAGTAATGATAATCATTTTCACTAGAGAATGGATTACGAGCTAAAATGAATCTACCGGGGATTACAATGAAAATAAGATATCTTTTAACAGCAACTGTAGTGTTGTCGATTGTGTCACTGTTTATTGGAGTAGTGAATATTAAACCGAGTGATCTATTAGACTTCCAATCAGAAGAAACTAGACTTTTTTTAATTAGTCGTGTACCAAGACTTGTAGCCATTTTACTGGCTGGAGCAGGTATGAGTATTGCTGGTTTAATTATGCAAAGCTTAAGTAGGAATAAGTTTGTGTCACCCACAACAGCAGGTACTTTAGATGCCACAAAGCTGGGTGTACTGATTTCGATGATGTTTTTTACGAATGTCACGTATTTTCAAAAAATTTCCTTCGCTTTCATATTTGCTTTAGCTGGCACACTACTATTTATGCAAATATTAAATCGAATAAAATTTAAAGATGCGATCTTTATACCGCTTATTGGCTTGATGTTTGGGAATATTCTTTCGTCAATTACGACATTCTTTGCGTATAAGGCGGATATTATCCAAAACATTTCTGCATGGTTACAAGGAGATTTCTCATTAATGATGAAAGGTCGTTATGAACTTTTATACATAAGTGTACCCGTGCTGATTTTAGCTTACATTTATGCAAACCGTTTCACAGTGGCTGGTATGGGTGAGGATTTTGCTAAAAACCTCGGTCTCTCCTACAAATTCGTTGTGAATTTAGGTTTAGTGCTAGTAGCCCTTATTTCAACAACAGTAGTGCTTACTGTTGGTGTGATTCCTTTCCTTGGGTTAATCATTCCAAATATCATTTCGCTGTTCAAGGGGGATAATCTTGCTAAAACATTGCCTCATACAGCTTTGCTAGGGATGTCGTTTTTACTATTATGCGACATTTTAGGGCGTGTGCTGATTTTCCCTTATGAAATTCCAATTAGTATGACAGTTGGTGTCATCGGAAGTGCGATTTTCCTAATTATGTTGTTTAGGGGGAGAGCATATGCGTAATCATACAAAGATGTTGATTTTGATTGGTCTTGCAGTAGCTTCTATCTTACTGTATGTATTTTATGAATTGAATGGAAACTATCATTATGCGTTCCCTCGACGCCTTATTAAAGTCGTAGCGATGACGTTAACTGGAATAGCTATTGCATATTCTACTGTGGTTTTCCAAACGATTACACATAACCGTATTTTAACGCCAAGTGTAATGGGACTTGATGCGTTATATATGATGGTCCAAACAATCATCTACTATTTCTTTGGTTCAATGTCGATATTTGTGATTAGCGCTCAATACAATTTTTTACTTGCTGTTTCAGCGATGGTTGTCTTTGCGCTAATTTTCTATCGAGTATTGTTCAAAGAGGGAAAGCGTCCAATTTATTTCTTACTGCTTGTTGGGATGATAGTAGGAACGTTTTTAGGAAGCGTTACAACGTTCTTCCAAGTATTAATTGATCCGAATGAATTTTTAAGCTTACAAAGTAAAATGTTTGCAAGCTTCAATAATGTGAATTCGGATTTAGTGTGGCTAGCAGCTATTGCAATTGTAGTTGCCTTTGTCTATGGCTGGCGTCATATGAGCCAATTAGACGTAATGTCTCTTGGGCGTGATACAGCTATTAACTTAGGAGTGCCATACGATAAGCTTGTACAGCGCATGCTTATACTGTCCTCGGTGTTAATTGCAGTATCTACTGCTCTTGTTGGACCCATTACATTCTTTGGTTTAATCGTAGCGAATTTATCTTATCAATTTTTCAAAACGTACAAGCACTCTGTGTTAATAGCGGGTTCTTGTGTAATGAGTATTGTTGCTTTAGTCGGTGGTCAGTGGATGGTCGAACGTATTTTCAACTTTGATACAACACTTAGCGTTATTATAAACTTTGTAGGTGGCGTGTACTTCATCTACTTATTATTGAAGGAAAGTAGGTCAGCAGGATGATCCAAGTAAAGGAACTCTCCAAGTTTTTTGGTAAGAAACCGGTCATTCAAGATGTCAGTGTCGACGTTGCACCAGGGAAAATTACTTCATTTATTGGACCAAATGGTGCAGGTAAATCAACATTACTTTCAATGGTAAGCCGTTTACTAAATGCAGATACTGGAGAAGTATTACTCGATAAATCAGATGTACGTCGTTGGAAATCAGATGACTTTGCGAAGCGTGTTTCTATTTTGAAGCAATCAAACTATATGAATGTACGTCTAACCATTCGTGAGCTTGTGTCATTTGGTCGTTTCCCTTATTCAAAAGGAAATTTAAAGCCAGAAGATGAGCAAAAGGTAGATGAAGCTATTCAATATATGAATTTAGATGATATGCAACACAATTATTTGGATGAATTATCAGGTGGTCAACGCCAGCGTGCATTTATTGCTATGGTTATAGCTCAGGATACAGACTATATATTGCTTGATGAACCACTTAACAATTTAGATATGAAGCACTCTGTGCAAATCATGAAAATTTTACGAAAGCTAGTAGATGAGCTAGGTAAAACGGTTGTGATTGTATTGCATGATATTAACTTTGCATCGGTATATTCTGATCATATCGTAGCTTTAAAAAATGGACGTGTTGTGAAAGACGGACCAACCAATGACATCATCAACTCAGATGCTTTGAAGGAAATCTATGATATGGATATCCCTGTTCAGGAACAGAATGGCTGTCGTATATGCGTGTATTTTAACTCTTAGTAGTAATAGATGGTTCAACCATCATTAAACTATAAATTATAATTTTAAAGGAGCAATTTTACAATGAAGAATTGGAAATTACTTACTGTATTAATGGCGATGATGCTATTAGTATTAGCTGCTTGTAGTTCTAAGGAAGAAGCTAAAGAAGAAGATAAAGGTACGACAACTGATAAACCAGCTGAAGAACAAAAAGAAGAGGCTTCAGCTTACCCAATCACAATTCCAGGTAGCACAAGTGGAGAAAGTACATTTGAAGAAGTAACACTTAAAGAACAACCAAAAAACGTTGTAGTATTTGACTACGGTTTCCTTGATACTTTAGATGCTTTAGGAGTAGAAGTTGCAGGTCTTCCTCAACAATCAGTTCCTAGCTATTTAAGCAAATATACTGATACAACTTACGTAAACGTTGGTTCTTTAAAAGAGCCTGATTTTGAAGCGATTTCTTCAATGACTCCTGATATTATTTTCATTTCTGGTCGTCAAGCTTCAGCTTATGAGGAACTTTCTAAAATCGCACCAACAGTATTTGTTGGTGTAGATAACGCTAATTTTGTAGAATCATTCAAAACGAATACTGAATTAGCTGGTAAAATTTTCGGTAAAGAAAAAGAAGCTGCTGATGCATTTGCTGCATACCAAGCTAAAGTAGAAGAAGTAAAAGAAAAAACTGCTGCGTCAGAAGAGAAAGCTTTAATCGTTTTAGGTTCTGAAGGCTCATTATCTGCATATGGTTCTGGTTCACGCTTCGGTGTGATTCATGATGTATTTGGTGTAAAGGCTGCTGATGAAAATATTAAAGTTGATACTCACGGTGACAATGTAAGCTTTGAATATATTCGTGATACAAATCCAGATGTTTTATTTGTAGTTGACCGTGACGCTGCAGTAAATCCAGAAGGTGAGTCAGGTACAAAAGCTGCAATTGAAAATGAAATCGTTAGTGCTACTAATGCTGCGAAAAACAGCAAAATCTTCTACCTTGATCCACAAGTATGGTATTTATCAGGTGGCGGATTAACTTCTGAAACACAAAAAGTAGAAGATGTTTTAAAGGCGTTTAATTAATATGTTTGTACAAATTAAACGTATCATAGTGACGGAAGGAAATTCGGATAAGGTTGTGGGACGTTTTGGCGCTAAGCCAGATGGGCCATCATTGCTTGAGAAACAACCTGGCTTTGTTGATAAGCAAGTACTTGTTAAGAAAGTGCGCCGTGGTGATGAGGAAGTGCTAATTATGGTTCGTTGGGAATCAGAGGAAGCATGGAAAAATTGGGAGAAGAGTCCCGAGCATATTGCAGGTCACAAGGCAAGTGCAGGAAAGCCGAAGCCTGAATACGTTATTGAAAGCGGTCAAGAAGTTTACTATGTAAAAGGTTAATATTTAAAGGTGCCTTCAAAGTAATTTGAGGCACCTTTTTCTGATGTAGAAGAGGAGAGGGAAGGCAACAAAATAAAATACCTTCCCATAGACTAATAAGAGAGCGAGGAATTTGCGGTTTTTTGATGAATCGTACAATCTAGCATTTAGATATAAGTTAATGTTTCATTGACGCTCTATTCCATGAATTAAAGGCCTTAGTAATATTAAAAGAAATACCACTATCATTAATGGAAACGCCAGTTAAATTGGCAGTAGGGTGATAGTGGGTCCAATTCGTTTCCTTCACTGTTGATAAATCCCCTGAAGAGGAGATATCGATCGCTAAATCAGTATTACTATGATAGATGGAGGAGCCCATTAAATTCTCCGCCTTTCCAATAATTGAAGTATTGGAGTCGTTACTAATCATAGATGCACCTCTTGCATTAATAATGGTACAATGTGCAGTTGTATATAGAATTGGTGCATTAATATTCAGCCCAGAGGTAAACGGAATGACTAAAGGTGAAACGGACGAACCCTCTTCAAAAACTCTTATAATTCCGTAAGGTTCAATAAACATGTCCAACCTCTGTTGATAAGTATCTTCAAATCCAGGTATCTCCATAATGAAATTTGATAATGTAGTATTATTTTTATATTCTGCCAAGGTTTCTATATAAGCTTGTTGCTCGGCTCCAATAATAATCTGTTCAATGCTTTGTTGTTCATGTGAAGGTTTTTTGATGATAATTTCTTCTTCTAAGACAGAAATTGCGCAAGAAAAGGTAGCTGTAAGGATTAAAACATTTTCATTTACTTCATTTTTCATTTCAATCACTCCCAGTTTCGGAGAATCTTCGATAGATTTAAATTCTTCCTTTATTAAATATTGATCACTTAAAATTATATACCATATGCCCAAATGCTTAATCGTAGCTTAATTTAAGCGTAACATCAATAAGGACGCCATTTCAATGGTGAGTTTACGCCAAAAAGTGGCGGTCAATCATACAACACCGCCACTTTTTTTACTAATTCTTAACAAAAAAATGGCGTGGTGTCTACAAATACCGCCATTTTTTGGCGGTATTTACGTCAAAATAGTATATGGAAAGTATTACTAAAAAAATGAAGCATGTAGTATTATTTCCCATTAAAATGTATAATATTTAGTAATATAATTAAAGGAGGAAGGGACTATTGAAGGGTCTTGATGAACATATTAATGAATCATTGGACATTCTTTTAGAAAACGAGACTTTGATGGGCTATGATTTAAAATCGATGCTAAAAAGCTTTAAAGAAGAAAAAAGAACGGAAGGCTATTCATTTGGCAGACTCTGTGTTTTGCATTATGAGGCATTTACAGATTGTGTAGATGAGGACATTTATAAAGTAGCTGCAGCTATTGAACTTCTAATTTTGTCCTTCGATATTATAGATGACTTGCAAGATAAGGATTCAGACAATAGTTGGAGTAAAACACCTGAGTTATCATTAAATGTTGCTTTAGCTATGTTAGTTATGGCTTCTAAAATAATACGTGAAACCTCTTTTGAACACAAAAATAAGGCTAATCAAATCCTTGAGGAGTACGCATTAAGCAGTATTAACGGACAGCAGCTTGACTTACTCAACAGTTGTAGAGATGAGCAGTCATATATACAAATGATTGAACAAAAATCAGGCTCTTTAACAGCTCTGAGCTGCTTAATAGGGGAAGTGCTTGCGAAGGGCGAAATCTCTTCTCAGGTGAAGGAATATAGTAAATACATAGGCATCATTCAACAAATAAAAAATGATATCCAGGGTCTAAAAACTTGGGGGCCAAAAAATGATTTGCTAAATAAAAGATACTCATTGCCTATTATTTATCTTTTATCACAAAAAAATGATGTTTCAAAATCTGTAAAAAACTATTATAATGATGATATAGTTGCAGTTTTGGATAATAATGCTACAGAAAACGAGTTGACAAATGGTGGTGCGATACGTTATGCCATTACCATTAAAAATGTCTATAAGTTTAAAGCATTGAGTTATCTTGAAAATGTAGCTATAAACGAAGTAGGTAAAGATTACCTAAAAAAACTAATGAAATGAGGAGAGATTATTATGATGAACGTAATTCAGTATCTAGAACAAAACCCAGCCCTAGTTACACTATTGAAGGAACAAAAAGCCTCATTGATTGGAATTTCAACTATGGAACAAAAAGCAATTTTAGATGCTTTTAACAATGAAATTGATTTAGAGGGCGGAATTTGGAACTAAAATTATTACCAGGTAGGATTTTTTGGCGCGCTATAAGTCTCTATTTAGCAATTGGTCTTTTTTTGCTATATGTGAATTATAGCGGGCCTTTTTTGAATATAGGGCTTAAGGAAGAACAGGGACAATGGGTAATCACTGATTTCTATTATAAAGAATGGGCAATGGATCAAAATATATCTCCAGGTGATATTATTATAAATGTTAATGATACACCGATTGAAGAGTTGGATAATGTTAAATATTTGTTTACGATATTATCTGCTCATGATTTAACAATAATGAAGCAGGATGGGGAGAAAGTAAATGTAAAGATACATCATTTTGATATCCCTCAGCAATTTTACTATCTTTTGGTGATGCCTGCTTGTTATTATTTTATTACTTTAATTATCACTACTTATCTTTATTTTAAACAAAAAAATACAAAATTGATAAATCTATTAATTCTTTTTATGCTCACAGTTTCTATAGCATACGTTAGTAGTGGTGCTTCGGGAAGATTGAATGCAGCTGGGATTATCATTAACCGTGGAAGCATGTTGCTATGCCTAGTGTTATTACTACACTTTTTAAGAAATTATTATACATTTTTAAAAACAAACTGGTTGCTTTCTAATAATATTAAATTATTTTATTTACTACCCATAATAGCCATGGTTTTAGGATGTATCGGCATTATCTATCCATCTACTCATAATTTACTTTCTAATGTTGTATTAGCTATTTTCTTCATTTTCCTTATAACCATACTTAGTATATTATTGCTAAGCTATTTCAAATATAAATCACCTCAGTTGAAGATGTTGCTGAATAGTATTATGATTCCATTTCTGCCATTCCTATTTCTTTATGCATTCCCTAATATCTTATTTCATCAATACATTCTTTCAGCTGAAATTAGTGCTCTATTTTTATTATTAATTCCTTTTAGCTTTATCTTTACACAGCTAGCTGAACGATTATTTGATATTGAATATCATATTACAAGACTCCGGTATTATGTCATTTTTTCATTATTGTTTACTGTGTGGTTTACAGCTGGCCTATACTGGATTGCTGGTAAATACTTAACGATGTCTGTTATATCAGGTATTTCATTCTTTACCTTTGTATCTTTAGTTGTACTTTTTTACATAAAAGAAAAGGTTGATTATCGAAAACGAAAAATCTTATTTTCAACAAAAGGGGATTACATACATCAGCTATATACTGCGGTAGATCGAATTGGTAAAACTATTAAAATAGATGAGTTATTAGAGAAATTTGCGCAGGAGGTATCGCTACATCTTGAGCTGGAGCATGTATTTGTACTAACCTATGATTATGACAACCATCAATTTTCTTCAAAGGAAGAGGGGAGGCTTCCGTTTGATCCTATAGTAATAGAGGATTTGAAATTGGGGGAGATAAGAAAAATTGACAAAGTCTATATAGCCTTTCTCCATCAGGATGCTCATTGTAAAAGAGCCTTAGTATTAGGACATAACAATTTGATTCATTTAAAAGAAGAAGAACTTTTATGGCTTGAATTACTCCTGCTCTATGTAAATAATTTTATTGAAAATACAAAGATGGTGGAAGAACTGTTAGAGGAATTAAAGCATATGAAGCAAGCAGACGATAGTCATTTACCTTGGTTAAACAAACTACTATGGCTACGCTTTGAAGAAGAAAAATATCAATTAGCACAGGAGTTACATGATACCAATTTGCAAGAGCAGCTATATATTGCTAGAGAGGTCGATGTCCTTGTCAATGCAAAGGATACGACAGATATTCAGCAAAAACTTGCAAAGATTCATAAGCAGATGATTGGTTCCTTGCATGATTTAAGAACCTACTGTGAAAATTTGAAGCCTCCATTACTCGATACTTTAGGATTAAATGCAGCTTTAGAGAAGCTGATTCGAAAAGTAACAGAGAGAGCTAATTTTATGTTACTATATACGATTGACCGCCTTTACCTAGAGGATGAACGTATGAATTTAATGATCTATCGACTCTTCCAAGAATTGCTCAATAATGCTTTAAAACATTCCTATGCGAGAACGGTTGAAATTCATCTTCAAGAGACAGACGATGGATTTGAAATTTTTTACAAAGATGATGGTGTAGGTTGTAATATTGATGATATTATTATTGCAGAGTCAATGGGAATTCGGGGTATGCAGGAGCGTGTAAAAGCCTTTAACGGGCATTTTTATATTGATTCGCAAATTAATGAAGGGATGTCGATTAGAATTACAGTAAAAGAAGGAAGTGACACACTTGATTACGATGCTCATAGTGGATGATCACCCTATTGTGTTAGAGGGAACAAAAAATTTATTTCAAGAAAACGAAGACATTATCGTTGATACAGAATGCGACGCAACAAATGTTATCCAGAGAATTAGAAATAACCCCCATGATATATATTTGATAGATATAAATATGCCATTAGAAAATGGAATAAACTTAGCTCGTAACATTAAAGCTATTCAGTCAAAGGCTTCAATTATTCTTTATACTGGTGATGATATTACGGATTATTATCCACTTATCTTAGAACGGAAAATAGAAGGAATTTTGGCGAAAACAGCATCCAAGGAACAAATATTACGGACTATACGAGCTATTGCAAATGGAGAAATCGTCTTACCTCAAAATTTCTTAGACTTTCTTGATAATAGATTTAAATTGCAAGATGCTAAACTTGATATTCATTTAAATGAAAAAGAAAAGAAAATTTTACGATTAATTGCCGAAGGACATACGAATAAGGCAATAGCGATTGAGCTAAATATCCCTCAGCGAACAACGGAAAGATATTTAACACAGTTGTTTTCTTTGCTAAACGTTGACTCACGTACGGAGGCTGTAAATCTTGCTGAAAGAATGAATTTACTTTAGTTCAATTATATGTTACACTAAAATGGTACTGGTATATATTTCAATAAAAAGGGAGACATTAGGTAGTTTTAAACTCCCATATATTAACTTAGGTAATATTTCCTTATAAATAATACCAAGTGCCTATATTTTTCTGTTGACACCGCCAAAAAGTGGCGGTGTTTTTTATATATACGCCAAATCACGCCGGAAATTTGAGTAAAGACCGCCATAAAATTGGCGTAAACCTAACGTTGAAATGGCGGTATAAGTACTGGTACGCTTAAGTTAATCGTGGTTAAGTAAATTTTGCTGCAGTAAGTAATGATAGATGAGAAAAATTAGTGAAAATAGGTAACCTTGCTATCTATAAATAAAGTAGAAATTGTAGATTTTTTAAAGTTACTAGCTAGTCAACGTACTTCACCATAAAACTTTATATAAAGGTAGGCGTGTATTTTGAAAGTAGAACTTGAAAATTTATTTTCTATAGATGAATCTAATCAAGATCAAGTCATTAAAGTTTATAATCGATATGGAATTTTTATCGGTGCGCCTGAAATTAGAAAAAGAAATTTAAAGGCATCTTTTAATCCTATTTTTACATTAAATGAAGAAGTGACATATGAACAGGTGGCTGCATTATATAAATCGTTAGAGCGCGAATTAGGAATTGTTTCTATTGGAGAACGTTTTTACTTTGATTTTTCAGATAGTGAATATGAGCAAGCACCATTGTTTACGTTAAATTCAACAGGTAATTCACCTGATATGTTTTTAGATGATAAAGGAACTTTATTTTCTATAAGTACCCATTGCCAGCATTGTGGGCTAATGGAGAAAGAGCAACTTTCACCAATTGTTATTGATACAACAGAAATGAAAGATCGCCATCTTGTACATGTGAGCGGATATTGGATAGCTTCACAGGAATTAGTAGCATTAATGAAGCTGGAGAACATTCAAGGTTATGAGCTTCTTGAGGTAATTCATCAAGGACCTGAGAAAGGTAAACAAAAGGCTTTTCAAATTATACCAACACAAGTATTGCCTGAATGTAGTAATGAAAGAGTGAAATTATATTTTGCAACGGAGCAACCTCCATGTCGATGTGGGTTAAGTGGAGTTATTAATGGTCCAGATATATACAAGAATGAAGATTTGAAAGATCTGACGGGTGATATATTCTACTCGGCAGAATGGAGTCATGATGGCAGATATTTGTACCGAAAAACTTTGTTTAGTAGAAAGTTCAGAGAAATCATTATTAAAAATAATATTTCTCGTGAGGTAAGGGGCGAAAAGGATAAAAACTTTGGACCTAGGGATTGGTTATTTGACCCTGTACTATTAAAATAGCTATCTGAACAATGATATTAAGATGAGGAAGTGTTTATTTTGTTTAGAAAAATAATACCTATCATTGCAATCTTATTTATCGCTGCATTAGCATTTTCCAATTATTTTAATAAAACCGATAAAATAACATTAATTATGGCTCAAGAAAATGAAAGCAATTGTTCAGCGATTTAGACAAATGGATATTCACCTCTTACTAACTAAAATATGATATGATGTGAAAACATAGATAGCAGTTTGAGGAGAAGTCTGGTATGAAAATTTTTGCATATTCATTATCATTATTAACACTAATTATCTATTGTATGCTACAAGCTACTTTTCAAAGTAATTCAATTAAAAATTTTGATACAAAAATGGCAGAATTTATTTTCGGGAATCGTTTTATTGAATTTTTTCATTATATCGGCGAACCTGCATTTGTAGTTTCTGTAGCCCTTGTTTTAATTGTTTATTTAGCTTGGCAGGCAAAAAATTATCGAGGTATTTTATTTGTATTGTTAACGGTAGCTGGTGGTAATGTACTGAATCAAATTTTAAAAAAATGGGTACAACGACCACGTCCTGAAATCGAAGAGCAACTTACTTCTTTCAGTTTTCCATCTGGACATTCTATGACTGGAATTTTGTATTTATTCACAACAGCCTATATTTTAGCGGAAAATAATAGGAAAGGACGTAAAATATTGCTTTGGATTGGCGCAATTATTTTAACAGTTCTTATTGGTTTGTCTAGAGTTGCTGGGGCTCGTCATTTTGCATCTGATGTGTTAGCTGGCTGGAGCATGGGCTATACTTGGTTCATCATTTGTATGTTTTGGTATGAACGTCGAAAGCGATATTTTCAAAGAAATCAAAAATGACATGTAGGAAGGGAGCTAGCTTAATAAGCATAGCTCCCTTTGTTGTATAAAAAATTAAGAAGCTCATGATAAGGAAACAGCTTGTTCAACCTCAATAAGCAGTTTTACAGCATCTAAGCAATCGTGAAATGTTTCGAAAGGTTTATAGGGGAGATCAAGTTCTTTACAGCGTGTTATAAGATGATCTCTCGCAAGCACAAAATCTGCCTGTTTAGCAGCCTCAAAATCAGATAGGGAGTCTCCAATCACAATTTTAAAATGATCATTCTGTGTAACTTTACGCATGACGCTTGGCTTACAGCAGCCACACCCTTGTGTATTAAATTTAGAACACTCCTCATCACAACTGTTTGGAAAGACGAGCTTGATTTGCTGCCCCGAAAAATCAGCACGATTACAATATATGCCTGAAAATGGTCCGTACTTTTCTAAAAGTGGGTCTATGAAAAAATCAACACCGCCGCTAACGATATAAAACGGAATCTGCTTATCCTGTGCAAAGCTTACAAAATCCCCAAAGCCCTCACGTATAATGGCTGTATCTAATAAATAGTCAATCACAGCTTCTTTTTGGTTAGTAGACAATAGCTCGAACATTGCTGAAACACCTTCTTTAAAGGATATGGTTTGTTCCATCATTGCTTTTGCGATTTTCTCAGAAGCCTCTGGTACGAATTGAGTCATAAGTGAGACAATATTATCAGTTTCTGTTATAGTGCCATCGAAATCACAGAAAATAATTGGTTTCAAGCTACTTCCTCCTTCAAGAAAAAACGTCTACTTTTTCAGTAGACGTTTAATACATTACTTTACTTGTATACCATGTTCATCGGCTTTTGTTAAGATAATTTGATGTTCTGGGAATTGATTTTTCATAGCTTTTACAAAATCGTCAGCTATTGTGGATGGAATAATAGAAATTAGCGTTGGTCCTGCACCACTTAATGCTGTTCCAAATGCACCATTCTTCTTCGCAGCTTCATGAATTTCTGTATAGTTTGGAATTAATTTTGCCCGGAATGGCTCATGGAATAAGTCAGCTTCCATATAGCGACCCGCTCTCTCGAAATCATGTGCCATTAATGCAGCTGCTAACATATTAGCATTTGCTGAAGCCTGCACTGCATATGTACGATCAAATTGCTCTGGTAACACAGAACGGGATTCACTTGTTTTTAGTTCAACATCAGGTACAAAAACAACAAAGGCTGCGTCAATATCATTGACATGGAATGTATCAACAACGCCATTCTCATCCATTGAAGAAATGGTTAAGCCTCCTAATACTGAGGCTGTTGCATTATCTGGGTGTCCTTCGATTTGTGAGGATAAATTAAGTTTATCCTGTACAGATAAGCCTAACTCACAGACCTGATTAGCCAACTCGATGCCAGCCACAATAACAGCTGCGCTACTTCCTAAACCACGGGCTAATGGAAGCTCACTTGCCATCTCTACACGACATGCAGGGAGCTGTTTCCCGAATTGATCAGCAATTTTTTTGGCAATCACGTATAGTAAATGCTCTTCTAGCTCAAACTCTTTAGGACCATTATCATCGAGGTGGATAATTTCCCAGTTTTCTTGAACAGAAACAGTTAGTTTTAAGTAAAGGGACAAGCCAAGTCCTATTGAATCAAAGCCAGGGCCTAGATTGGCTGTGCTCCCAGGAACTGAGATTTGCCACATTTTACTCATAGTACGCCCTCAATGTATTGGCGAATTTCTTCTTCATTATTTTTAAGAGAAACAACCTCTACTGTTGAAACGTTCATGGCAGTATCGGGATCTTTTAGTCCATTACCTGTAAATATTGTAACTACTTTTGAGCCTTTGGCGATTTTGCCATTTTTAACGGATTTAATAACACCAGCTAATGATGCAGCAGAACCAGGTTCTACGAAAATGCCTTCTGTACCAGCAATTAATTTATAGGCTGCAACGATTTCTTCGTCTGTTACGGAATCAATAATGCCCCCAGACTCATCCCGAGCTGCCTCTGCTAATTTCCAACTAGCAGGATTTCCAATACGAATTGCTGTTGCCACAGTTTCTGGTTCAGCAATTGGTTCTCCTTTTACAATGGCAGCTGCACCTTCAGCTTCAAAGCCATACATCTTTGGAAGGCCACAGCTTTTTGCAGCGTTGTATTCTTTAAAGCCTTTCCAGTATGCAGTAATGTTGCCTGCATTACCAACAGGGATGCATAGATAATCTGGTGCTGCTCCTAAAGCATCTACGATTTCAAATGAGGCTGTTTTTTGCCCTTCAATCCGATATGGATTTACTGAGTTTACAAGAGCTACAGGAGTAGTTTCACTTACTTGACGAACAATGTTTAAGGCATCGTCAAAGTTTCCGTCGATTTCGATAATCTTTGCACCATACATTGTTGCTTGTGCCAGCTTACCTAGAGCTACTTTGCCCTTAGGAATAACTACAATTGACTGGATTCCAGCGCGCGTTGCATAAGCAGCAGCTGCGGCTGAAGTATTACCTGTAGACGCACAAATTACGCATTTGCTTCCATCCTCAATTGCTTTTGCAACGGCAAATACCATACCTCTATCTTTAAATGAGCCTGTTGGATTTGCCCCTTCGATTTTTCCATAAAGCTCAATCCCAAGTTCTTTGGATAGATTCACCAAATGTATAAGAGGTGTATTACCTTCATTTAAAGTTAGGGCAGGTGTATTTTCTGTTACGGGTAAAAATTGTTTATATTCTTCAATTAGGCCTTTCCACATAACGTTTACGATCTCCTTTTGTTCTTATAGAAAGAACAGTTGTTTTTATATAAAAGACATTTTAACGCAAATCGTACTATATTTTCAATAGCAATTCTGAAATTGTCGAAACAATTCGGTAATTTGAATAGTGCTTGTCACTTTCTTGAAACAACTGTATAGTATACACATAATGTAAAGTCAAGTGTAAAGACAGGTGGTTAAATGACAACAAATACGGTTACAACAAATAAGTCACAACAATCTATTTCACGTAACAAGCTATTAGGTGTAGCGGGTGTTGGATGGCTTTTCGATGCAATGGATGTAGGAATTTTATCGTTCGTCATTGCAGCCCTAGCTGCTGATTGGGGGCTAGAGCCAAATCAATCAGGTTGGATAGGTAGCATTAATTCTATTGGGATGGCTGTAGGGGCACTCGTTTTCGGTATATTTGCTGATAAAGTAGGAAGGAAACAAATTTTTATGTGGACATTGGTTTTGTTTTCGATTGCAAGTGGTCTGTCCGCGTTTACAACTACTTTATTTGCATTTATGGCCTTGCGCTTTTTAGTAGGTATGGGGCTAGGAGGAGAGCTTCCTGTTGCCTCAACATTAGTTTCGGAGAGTGTTGAAGCTAAGGAAAGAGGAAGAGTAGTTGTTTTACTAGAAAGCTTCTGGGCAGCAGGGTGGTTAATTGCAGCACTGATTTCGTATTTTGTTATTCCTACATGGGGATGGCGTGCTGCTTTGTTGTTAACAGCGCTTCCAGCAGTATATGCAATTTATCTTCGCTGGCATTTACCAGATTCACCTCAATTTACTGTAAAAGCAGAATCGAAGAAACGTAGTATAAGACAAAATATTGTGGATGTATGGTCGAAGAAATATGCGCGTTCTACTTTTATGCTATGGGTGCTATGGTTCACGGTAGTATTCTCCTATTACGGGATGTTTTTATGGCTTCCTAGTGTTATGGTTGGTAAAGGCTTCGATATGATCTCAAGCTTTAAATATGTGCTAATTATGACACTTGCACAGCTACCAGGCTATTTTACTGCAGCATGGTTTATAGAAAGATTTGGCCGGAAATTTGTACTTGTTTCCTATTTAACTGGAACGGCTGTAAGTGCTTTCATTTTTGGGAATGCTGAGACGCTAGCGGCCTTGTTAACGTCTGGGATGTTTTTGTCGTTCTTTAATTTAGGAGCATGGGGTGCTCTTTATGCTTATACACCTGAGCAGTATCCGGCTGTGATTCGTGGTACAGGTGCAGGGATGGCGGCAGCTGTTGGGCGTATAGGCGGTATTTTTGGTCCCTTGCTAGTGGGTTCATTTTTAAAAGCAGGATATGATATTGGCTTTATTTTTACGATTTTCTGTGGAGCGATCATTATTGGTGTTCTCGGAGTGCTATTTTTAGGAAAAGAAACTAAGCAAATCGAATTAGACTAAAAAATTAGGAATGTCTTGGATTAATAATAGTCCAAGACATTTATTTTTTGGTCAAGAAGGTGCTATCTTGCAACGAAAAGCTATTAATTATTGCTCTCTTAATACATAAAAATTAGTTTTTATTAATTTTTATACAATTATTTTCTTGAATCTGTTAAAATAACAAATCAATAGAAAATTCCATCCAATAAATTAAGTTGATAAAGATACTGGGGTTAGTGAAAATATAACGAATTTATGTCAATTTATTGCGAACTGTTATATTAGCAAGCTGAAGCGCTAAAGATTTTTCTGAAAAGTCATTGTATTCAAATTGTAATCGTGATACTGTATTTTTAATCGAATTTAGAGTCAGTAGTAAACAATCTCCATTCGTGATAATTTCATTGAAAGAAAGGTTGTTAGGGATGAGCATTAATGAAGAAATAAAAAGAAGGTTTGTAAGGCTATCAAAGGGACAACGTAAAGTTGCACAATTTGTTATGAACAACCCCACAGCTGTAATTGGTAACGGAGCGGCTGAAGTCGGGAGGCAGGCAAATGTTAGTGAATCGACTGTTATCCGTTTTTGTTATGCGATGGATTTATCGGGTTATGTAGAGCTTCAGGAAGAAATTAGAGGTTATTTAATGTCTCAAAATGGGACGACTCTTCAACCTACATATACTTCAAATAAGCAACAAAACACAAGCTTTGGTAAAGTTATGCAACGTGATAGTCAAAATATTCAAGATACCATCCATCTTATTAATGATAGTATGTTGCAGAAAAGTTCAAAATGGATGCATAAGGCTGATAATATTTATATTTTAGGTACTCGACAAGCTGCATCTATTGCAAACTGGCTATCATACACACTAAGAACTTTACGTTCTAACGTTAAGCAGCTTCGTTCGGATTCTGATGATATTGTTCAACAAATTAACAGTATGGGAGAGCATACAACGTTAATCGTTTTCTCATGTGATAAGCATACAAATGATATAAAAACTATCGTTGAAATTGCAAAAATGAAGAAGGTAAAAATTATTGCTATTACTGGATCTGCGTTGTCACCTGTTCGTGATTATGCAAGTGCAATATTTGCGCTTGGAATGAAGAACCAAACGTCTTTGGATATTGTCCCCGTTTTATTTTCGTTTTTACATGCATTAATTGAGGAAATGATCAACCAAGATAAAGTGCAATATGAGAAATATCAGCAATCCTATGAACAAGTAGAAAATAATTTATTATTCTTAGATGCTGCAAGAGAAAAGCAGGTTTTCTAAGGCATTACAACGCGTAGATACGTTAGTGATCTATGCGTTTTTTTGAGGGAGAAGATAAAAAAAGATGCCCAAATAAGTTTTAGACACCTTGAAAAGAAGCTTATAAAATTTTACTTAAGCTGTATTCGTTCATGTAGCGACCATTTAACTTAATGGCGTTTTTTCGAATACCCTCTTGCTGATAACCTAATTTTCTGAATAAATTTAAGGCAATATCATTATGCTCCATAACGCACAATTCTAAGCGTGAAATTTCTCGCTGTTTAGACCATTTCTCAACTGCCTCCATAAGTGCCAAACCAATTCCTTTTCCTTGAAACTCTTCCTTAACAGCTAGGTGAATAGATGCAACGTGTTTATTTTTAGAATGCTTGTAGCCATGGATAACTACATAACCAGCAAAATTGCCATTTAATACACAAAGTAAAATTGTTCTGTTTCTTAGTTGCTTCCAGTAGATTAAATTTTTACGAAGCTGTTGTACAGTTAAATCCAACTCATCTTGAATGTTATACATAAAGTCAGTTTGTTCGAAAATCTCTTCCTGTAAATGTATAAATGATCTAGCATCGGAGGCTTCGATTGCTCGGATTATGTATGCAGATGGGATGTCGTCATCTTTAGAGATATTATTCGATGCAGCCTTCATTTGTGTACGCGAGAAAGTTACACTAGTTCCAAGTTTAATATCAATAACGTAGTAACCTGCATTTGTCCATGACAAATAATGTGTAAGAGGAGGTTTTGTTTTTTTCCACCAGCTTTTATTCAGGTAAGCTGCATTTGGTAAGGCTTGTCCCATAATATTTTCTAGTTCGCTAAAGGATAAAGTAATCTCTTGTTGTAAAGCTACTTCAAAATAATTTGCTAAAGGAATATACTTTTTTTCCATCTTCTTTGTCATTGTAATCCCCATTTCCTGTATATCCTAAAATATAGACTATCTGATAATATCATAAACTTATGTTTTCTTAAACATAAAAACCCAACTATATATCTATTTATTGCAATTATTTTTAATGAAGTATTTATTATTAATATTAAATGTTAAAAATAGGATGGTAAAAAAAGATAATAATATAGTTGTTGATGATAATATTTACCTTATAGCTACACATATTTATCTTTTTTAACCAATGGGAAAAGTATGATATTAGATGTATTGAAGTTATTTTAGTATATGAAAAATATCATATGGATTTTTAATACAAATATATTGCAAGCACTGATAGACAAAGTTTTACTTTCTATCACGATAGTTCATAGGGTATGATAAAATAAAATAAATGTTATTGCTATTTAGGAGGAGTAATTTTAATGAGTAAAGTTTTAGTTTTTGGTCATAAAAATCCAGATACAGACACAATTACATCTGCTATTGTCTATGCATACTTAAAGCAACAACTAGGGGTAGATGCTGAAGCGGTACGTCTAGGAGAAGTAAATAACGAAACACAGTTTGCTTTAGATAAATTTGGCTTTGGGGCACCGCGTTCCATCTCAACAGTAGTAGGAGAGGCAGAACAAGTAATTCTTGTAGACCACAATGAATTCCAACAATCTGCTGATGGCATTGAAGAAGTACAAATTACAGAGGTTATCGATCATCACCGTATTGCAAACTTCCAAACAGCTGATCCTTTATACTACCGTGCTGAACCTGTTGGCTGTACTGCTACAATTTTAAACAAAATCTTCAAGGAGAACAGTGTTGAAATACCTTCAAATATTGCGGGATTAATGCTTTCTGCTATTATTTCAGACACATTATTATTCAAATCACCTACTTGCACAGAGCAAGATATAAAAGCTGGTGATGAATTAGCAGCGATTGCAGGAGTTGACATCGCGGAGTACGGGTTAGCAATGTTGAAGGCAGGCGCTGACCTTTCAGATAAATCATTAGAGGATCTTTTATCATTAGATGCAAAAGAGTTCCAGTTTGGGGAATATAAATCTGTAGTTGCTCAGGTAAACGCTGTTGATATTAATGACGTGCTTGGACGCCAAGAGGAATTAGAAATTTTATTAAATAAAAATGTTGCAGAAAATGGATTAGATTTATTCTTCTTTGTTGTGACAGATATTTTAAATAATGATTCAACGGCTGTTGCAATTGGACAAGTAGCAGAGGCTGCAGCAAAAGGTTTTGGAGCAGAGCTAGTTAATAATCGTGTTATTTTACCAGGTGTAGTATCTCGTAAAAAACAAATTGTACCAGTTTTAACGGATGCATTGAAATAAATAGAGAAAAAAGGCTGTCTTAAAAAAAGACAGCCTCTTCATGTTGTTGAAATACTATTATGTCAATGAAATCAAGGTGACAAATTAAAAAGTATAGCCCTTTTTCAAAACGAGGGGTTGATCACCGTTCCGACTGAGTGCTTTCCTGGGGGCGTCCGATGAGCCGCTTCACTCGCGTTGCTCGCTCCAGGGTCTCATCTGTGACGCTGAATCCCCGAGGAGTCACTCAGTCTACACTCCAATCAACCTTTGTTCATAGTATTTTCTTCTGGCAATTCACACAAATATATTGTGATAAATTTGAAGTCTTAAGCCATCACTATATTGTGCAAAAATGGAGCTTTGATAACATTTTTCTATGCGAAAACAGAGGAGTACTTTATGTAAAGTTACAAAGTAGTTTGTTTTACGCATAAAATGTAGGTTAACATCTGTAGAATTGTACCAATATTCTATCCATTTAATGATGGTGAGTAACATGCTTTTACTTTTCTTTTGAGGGAAGAAAATATTTAAAGTTCTACACTATTGCAGATTGGAGTGCAAGGCTACTCGACTCCCGTGGGATAGCGAGACAGACGAGACCCTGCACGGAGCGTCAGCGCAGGAAGCGGCTCGTCGCTCGCCCACTGGAAAGCGAGTAGCCTGGAACGGAAATCACCTTCATTTTGACTAAATATTCACAAAGAGTCCCTTGACTATTTAATTTTTCAACACTATGAAAAGGCTGTCTTAAAAAAAGACAGCCTCTTCTATTCTAATTTTAATGGTTGTACAGCAGGACCTTCAAGAACCTCTCCCTTAGCATTGAAGCGGGAGCCATGACAAGGGCAATCCCAAGTTTCATCAGCTTCATTCCATTTTGTTTTACAGCCTAAATGCGTACAAGTTGGTGCACTGGCATTTCTAAGATAGCCACCGACAAATTCCTTGGCTACAAATCCTCCTACCTTAAGCATTTGCATAAATTGAGCGCCAAATTTTGTACGTGCTGGTGAATAAAGAGCAATTGCACCGTCTTCACTCCTTGAACCTGTAATCAAGGAAGATAATATATCTCCAGCTACAAATGAGTTGGAGATTCCCCATTTACGGTAACCAGTTGCAATAAGAACATTAGGCAGCGATTTTGTAATCCTTCCTACATAAGGAATCATGTCAGGTGTTTCAATATCCTGTGCGGACCAACGATAGATTGGTTCTTGATCGAAATGTGCCTTCATTTCTCCTTCAATGGCCTCATAATAGGGCGCTGTCTTTGCTGTTCCACCTGCAATATGGTTAGCGCCACCTAGTACTAAATAATGCTCATTGTTAATGGTTGCGGTACGAATCGAACGGGAAGGGAAATCTACGCAGAGATATTGTCCTTGCATCGTATCATTAATTTTGCTGGCAACCATATAGGAACGGCTGTTAGAAAGCTTAAAAAGCTGTAGCCCTTTAAAGGCTTCAATGGGGTAATGTGAACACAAAATAAGTTTGTTATATTGAACCGACATGTTATTTTCGGTATGTAGATTATTTTGTGATATGTTTAATTGTTGCACACGGGTATTTGTATAGAGTTTTGCACCCATTGACAATGCTTCTTTTGCAAGAAAATTACATACCTCCACTGGATTTATTTGTGCCTGCTGCGACATACTAAGTGCTTTTGTAATTGGGAAAGGGAGCTCTGTTTCAGAGGTGATCTTTGCTTTGATATTTAAAACTTTATAGGCATTCCATTCTTTTAATAACTGGGCATATCCTGTTTTTGTTTGGCAATAAAGTAATGAATCAACTTGCTGGATACTATTCTTCGGAAGTAATTGCATCGCCTTTTCAATAGCGAGCTGATTGAGCTGATAATAAAGCTTTGCTTCTTCTACTGATAGTTTTTCAATAAGTTCTGAATAAACTAAGCTATGCTGTGCAGTTAATTTTCCTGTTGAATGACCAGTTGTGCCATGGCCTAAATGTGTATTTGCTTCAAGTAAGACTACGTCAACACCCGATTTTGCCAAGACATAGGCCGTATAGAGACCTGTCAAGCCTCCGCCTATTATGCATACATCACAATTTGTAGAAGCATTCAGAGATGTTAAGGAGATGGAATCAGATGTTGCGAGCCAAAGAGATTGTGTCATACATAAAACCCTCACATTGTTTTTATGTTCAGTATGTAGATTGGTTTGAAAATTTATGCAAAGAGGCATAAAAATTGCCTTGCTGTAAAGACTATCGCTACAATGTAGCAAAAAGGAGTGTGTTGGTTGATGAAAATTGAAATATGGTCAGATTATGTATGTCCATTTTGTTATATTGGGAAAAAGCAGTTGGAGCAGGCAATAGAGGATACAGGTTTTGCAGGGCAGGTAGAGTTTGTATATAAAAGTTATCAACTTGATCCAACAACACCTGTTGATACAAATGTATCCACGTTTGAAGCTTTAGCGAAAAAGTATGGGATGTCTTTAGAGAAAGCAAAAGAAATGACGCAAGGCGTGGCTGCTAGGGCCAAAGAGGTTGGTCTAAACTATAATTTCGATAAGTTAATGGAAGAAAATACATTAAAGGCACATCGTCTAGTGAAATGGGCGGAGCAGCAAGGGGATGCTACAGCACTTGTAGAAGCGCTATTACATGGTTATTTTATTGAAGCAAAACGGATCGGACAGGATAATGTATTAGTTGATATAGCTGAGCAAGTAGGTCTGAATCGTGATGAAGTTGCGAAGGTTCTTGCGACTGAAGAGTATAAAAGTGAGGTTGAATCAGATATTCAAGAAGGGCTAGAGCTTGGTGTACGTGGTGTACCGTTCTTCGTTCTCAATCGTAAGTATGGTATCTCTGGTGCCCAATCACAGGAAGTGTTTGAAGATACTTTGCGTAAAGTAGCGCAAGAAGAGGGCTTAAAACCAGCATTAAAAATGGCTGGCACTGACGATACTAGTGTATGTACAGATGAAAGCTGTAAATTTTAAATACAAGGTAGTCATACATCAAGAGGAACTGGAAGTATAAATCAATATGTCTATATAAGTATTTCAGTCAAAAGTGTTGACTTTTGACTGAAATTTTTTTAGACTAAGAAAGTCATATATCTCGAAATCAAGATATATTAAATTATGATTTTTAAGGGAGATTTTATATAATGAACGTATTAGTAATAAAAGCTAACAACCGACCAGATGGTATTTCAACTAAAATGTATGAGACATTTATGGAAAATGTACAAGGTGTTAATGTTACAACTTTTGATGTGTATAAAGAAGATATGCCATATTTTGGTCAAGATCTATTCAATGCTTTTGGTAAAGTCCAAAATGGAGGGGAGTTAACTGACATTGAATCTCGTCTTTTAGCTGCAAAGCAAAAAGCGATGGATGCTTTAACTGCAGCTGATGTAGTTGTATTTGCTTTCCCACTTTGGAACCTAACAATTCCAGCTACATTACAAACTTTCATTGATTATGTATACCAAGCTGGTTTCACTTTCAAATATAATGAGCAAGGGCAAATGGTTAGCTTAATGACAGACAAAAAGGCAATTATTTTAAATGCTCGTGGTGGTTACTACACTTCACCAGAAGCTCAACCATTGGAAATGGCAGTTAACTATATTAAAAATGTTGCAGGTGGCGTATTCGGTATGGAAATTATCGAAGAGGTTGTTATTGAAGGACACAATGCTTCACCAGATAAAGCTCAAGAAATTATTGCAAATGGCCTAGAAGAAGTTAAAAAAGTAGCTCAATCTTTACAATCTGTCCATGCATAATCATTTATTTTTTAACGAAAGTTCTCTCTAATCTGAGAGGACTTTTTTTATTGTGTAGCAGAGGTACGGTGGTGGTATAGTAGTCTGATATATTGATGCTAAACACTTATTGTCAATTCCATTAAATAACATTACATAGTAAAGAATAAAGGGAAGTGGTATTAATTTGTGATTTTCTAGTAAAGTGCTTTGCTAATCATTCAAAAGTACATACAATTAGGTCTATTTATTCAGTGAATATATGTATTAGTATAATATAATAGAAATAGTAGGAAAATATTAGATTATTAAGGAGGCTGTTACATGAATAAGAAATTAATTACTAAATTCTTATCGATGTTACTTCTTCTAATCACGTTGCTACCATTTGAACTGTCTGCAAATGCAGCATCGAACGACGTGACACGAGGAGACTACGTGAAAGAATTAGTAGAAAAATTAAACATTGAGCTAGATGATGGTTCTAAACTGTCTTTCACGGATGTTCCAAAGGATTTAGCCCCTTATGTGGAAAAAGCAGTAGAGCTGAATTTGATTAAAGGTAAAAGTGTCACATCGTTTGCACCAGATGATAAATTAACACGTCAACAAGCTTTTGTTATATCTGCCCGTGGACTAGTTAATGAAAACGCATCACTTTCGGTGTTGGATAAATTCAAGGATGCCGATTTAATTGCTATGACACATAAGCAAGATTTAGCAAATGCTGTTGCAGCAAATATTTTACAAGGCTTTGATGATAACACAATTCGCCCTCGTGACTATGTGACTTTCGAGCAAATGCAAAGTATTGTGGAACGTTTTGCAGCTGAATATAAATTACCAACAGCTAAAACTACAATGGATCTACAAATTTTAGGAACGACAGATATCCATACGAACCTTGCTAATTATAATTATTACTTAGATGCTGAATCAGCTGATGTAGGATTAGCGAATACTGCCGCATTAATTGAGCAAGCACGTGCTGAAAATCCAAACACATTATTGTTCGATAATGGCGATTTAATTCAGGGAACGCCATTAGGCTCTTATAAGGCGTTAGAAAATGTATTACAGCCTGGTGAAGTTCATCCAGCTATCGCAGCACTTAATGCATTGAAATATGATAGTGGTACATTAGGTAACCACGAATTCAACTACGGTTTAGCGTTTTTAGATGAGGTATTAAATGATGCACAATATCCAGTCGTAAATGCAAACACTTATGATGCAAAAACAAAAAAGCATATGTATACGCCTTATGTCATTTTAGATAAAGAGGTTGTAGATCATACAGGTAAAAAGCACACAATTAAAATAGGTGTGACAGGTATCGTCCCTACAAAAATTGTTGAGTGGGATGCCATTCATTTAGCGGGTAAAGTTGCTATGCAAGAACCTGTTGAAGCGATAAAAGAAGTTGTGCCAGAAATGCAAAAAGCAGGCGCAGATGTAATTGTTGTTCTTTCACATTCAGGTATTGGTGAAGATACGTATGTGGAGGGCGCGGAAAATGTTGGCTATCAAATTGCTGATATCGAAGGTATTGATGCTTTAATTACAGGTCACTCTCATTTAACCTTCCCAGGTGACTATAAGGATCTAAAAAATGTAGATCAAGAAAAAGGGACAATTAATGGAGTACCTACTGTTATGGCAGGTAGCTACGGTAGTCATCTTGGTGTTATTGATTTAAAGCTAGAGCTACAGGGCTCAAAATGGGTTGTTGTGGATGGACAAGGTTCTATTCACTCTATTAAAAAAGAGGGATTACAGCCTTCTAATATTGTTTTAAATGCAATTAAGGAAGCCCATGAAGGTACATTAAAGTATATTCGTCAACCTGTTGGTGAGACAACTGCTCCAATCCATAGTTACTTCTCTATGGTGCAAGATGATTCTTCCATTCAAATTGTTACACAGGCTCAAAAATGGTTTATTGAAAAGGAATTAAAAGGTACTGCTGATGAAAAGACACCACTGCTTTCTGCTGGTGCACCTTTCAAAGCAGGTTCTCGTAATAATCCTGCTGATTATACAAATATTCCTGTAGGTCCTCTTGCAATTAAAAATATGGCAGATATTTACCATTATGATAACACTGTTGCAACGATTAAAGTGACAGGTGCTCAAGCTATTGAATGGTTAGAGATGGCTGCAGGCATTTTTGCAACAATTGATCCAAATAAAACAGAAGAGCAAAATATTATCGATCCAGAGGCACGTTCTTATAATTTCGACGTGCTAGATGGTTTAACTTATCAAATTGATGTGACATCGCCAGCAAAATATGATCGTCGTGGTAATCTTACTGATGAAAAGGCAAATCGTATTAAGAATGTACAATATGCTGGTAAACCGATTGATTTAAAACAAGACTTCATTATTATTACAAACAATTACCGTGTTGGCGGCTCATATGGGGCGACATTTAAAAATGCTAATGGCTCTAATGTGACGAATTATGCGTATGAAAATCGTCAAGCTGTTGTTGATTACATTATGGACAATAAAATAATCAATCCTGCTGCTGACAATAACTGGTCGTTTGTACCATTCCCAACAAATACAAAGGTTATTTACCAAACTGCCAAGGATGCTCAAAAAGTTATCCCAGCAGGTAGCTCTATTAAATATTTGGGAGATACAGTGGGCGGCTTCGGTAAATATTTAATTCAATAATGAAATTGAAAAGAAGAGCGCGAGTTAATCGCTGCTCTTCTTATTTTGCCGTTCAAATGTATGATAACGTGTGCCTTGGAACGTTAGTAATCCAAAGTCGCCATCTGCAAGTAGTCCAAAATCACGACCATTCATTTTTAGCTCTAGCCGATCACCACTTTGTACCTCAAACGTTACATAATAGGATGTCTGGGCACTAGTGTTACCAGACCCTCCACTTGTATTGGATCGTTTCGTAACGACTTTAGCTGGTACTGTTAAAACAGGTGAGTTATTGTTTTTTGACCATTGTAAAATGCTGTTAAAAACAGTGAACACGATACCTCCAATAACAATTAAAAAGATTATTGAAATAAAAATAGACACAAATGAAAAATCATTAAACCAAAGCATAAAGTTCCCCCCTTACCTATGTTACAACAAACAAAATAGTTAGACAGGACTTATTTCAAGGTCAACAACAACATCAATCTCATCACTAATTAATACACCACCTGTTTCAAGTAGCGTGTTATACACTAAATTAAATTCTCGCCGGTCAATTTGTGCCTTTGCTTGGAAGCCATATACTTCTTGTGCCCAAGGGTTTACTCCATTTCCAGTATATACTGTAGTAAATGTAATGGGCTTTGTTATGTTTTTAATAGTTAAATCACCATGAATAGCATATTTTTTATCTTCAAGTTTTTTGATATCTGTGGATGTAAATAATATTTTAGGATAAACATCGGCATCGAAAAAGTCAGGAGATACAAGATGAACATCTCGATCGAAATTTTTCGTGGAAACACTGGCAACTGCAATGGTAAAGGAAATGCTTCCTCCTTCAACTTGTTCAATACCTGGTAAAGCTATTTCTGCATTGTACGATTCGAATGTACCATGTATTTTTGATATCATCATATGTTTTACTGAAAAGCCGATTGTTGAATGGCTGAAATCAATTGCATACTTTTTCACTGGAAAATCCCCCTAAAAACAGTATCTTACAACGAATGATAGAGTAAAAAATTCAATGATTCAATGGATTACTCGTAAAAATTAGCAAATATACTATGAATAATCGTGTAATTTGTGAATATTTAAAATTATTATAAGAAAAGTAATCATGAAAGTATGAATGTCTGCTTTCTATTTGAGGTTAATTGAGAAAGTATTGGCTTTTGAAATAATCATATTGTGAAGAGTGAAGGCATATAGTGAGTTGTCCTGTACAAGATAGTTTTTCAACTACTGTGACTAAACGTTTATTTAAGACCAAGGTTAAGAGAAGGCTATAATTTTATCATTCGATTTAATGTGAATTTCTGTACATTAATTTAAAAAATACATAATTCAACTTAAACTTACTTTTAGTAATTAAATATATAACAGTAAATAAATTACTAGGTGTAAATAAGTTACTTCAAATTTACTTTTGTAAAAATAATCGTTACAATAGAATACATAAGAGGTGAAAGAAATGAATGAGACGACTTTATGTCCTCGTTTAGCTAAAGCAATGGATTTAATTGGAAAACGCTGGACAGGGCTAATTTTATATCAACTATTAGATGGACCACAACGATTTAATGAAATTGAGTCTGCATTACCAGTAAGTGGTCGTTTGTTATCAGAACGCTTAAAGGAGCTAGAAAAAGAAGGGCTTGTGGAGCGAAAAGTGTATTCAGAAGTACCAGTACGTGTTGAGTATTCGTTAACAGATAAGGGTAAGGCGTTAGAAGGAGCTATTCGTAATATTGAATCATGGGCAACAAGCTGGCTTTAAAAGAAGCCTATATATTGCTGATAAGGGTAAGTTGGTTATATATGTTTCTTGGAATGATCTTGAATTTTCTTTATAATATTCAACATCTCTGTACAGGGTGTTTTATAACCCATGAAACGAGATAAAAACCCCTTCATTTTACTTGTCAAATCGAGGTTCTAAATCCATACTAGTGTAGAGTAAGAAGGATGTTAGAAAGGAACTAGCTCTCATGACAAAAGAACAATGGGCATCGGATTTAGCACAAAGCGTAAATCCAGCCAATATTAAATTAAATGAATCATTACAGCAATATACGATGACTAAATTAGGCGGTAAGGCAGATGTTTTTGTTTTACCTGAAACAGAAGAAGAAGCGATATCAGTTATTCGCTATGCACACATAAATAATATTCCATTATTAATGTTAGGTAATGGGTCCAATATGGTTGTTCGTGATGGCGGACATCGAGGGATTGTAGTTACATTTTCATATTTAGATGAAATTCATATAGCTGATAACCATGTTTACGCGCAAAGCGGTGCACTCATAAAAGATGTATCTAAATTAGCTGCTGCTGCCACTTTAACAGGCTTTGAATTTGCTTGTGGGATTCCAGGCTCAATTGGTGGAGCGATGGCTATGAATGCAGGAGCCTATGGTGGAGAAATTAAGGATATTATTATTTCCTCTAAAGTGTTAACTAAAGAAGGAGATGTTTTAATACTAAACAAAGAAGAGCTTGAACTAGGCTACCGTAAAAGTATTATTGCTAAAAAGGGTTTCTATGTACTGTCATCTGAATTTCAGTTAGCTAAAGGCGTACAGGAAGAAATTGATGCTAAAATTGCAGATTTAACACTCCAACGAGAATCTAAGCAACCATTAGAATACCCATCTGCAGGAAGTGTCTTTAAGCGCCCTCCAGGTCACTTTGCAGGTAAGCTCATTCAAGATAGCGGCTTACAAGGAAAGGGTGTAGGTGATGCAGAGGTTTCAACGAAGCATGCAGGCTTTATTGTTAATAAAGGCAATGCCACAGCTTCTGATTATATCGCAACAATCCAAATGGTACAGAGAGTAGTTAAGGAAAAGTTCGGTATTGATTTGGAGACAGAAGTAAAAATAGTTGGTGATGACTTATAGCATACTACGCTCTTCGCTGATGGCGGGGGGCGTTTTTTTGGAGGAGAGAAGAAAATGAAATTTATTTCTTGGAATGTCAATGGAATCAGAGCCTGTATAGGCAAAGGTTTTTTAGATTTTTTCAATAGCATGGATGCTGATTTTTTCTGTATTCAAGAAACGAAGTGTCAGGCAGGACAAGTGGAGCTTTCTCTTGAAGGATATGAGCAGTATTGGAACTACGCACAGAAGAAAGGCTACTCAGGGACTGCTATCTTTACAAAGCATACGCCACTTTCTGTACATTATGGTGTAGGTGAAGATGTTTCTCAGGATGAAGGGAGAATTATTACGTTAGAGTATGAAGGTTTTTACCTAGTAAATGTCTATACACCAAACGCTCAGCGAGATTTAGCTCGATTATCTCTGCGTTTAGAGTGGGAGAGTCGGTTAGCTTTATATTTACAGGAGCTGAATGCCAAGAAGCCTATTGTATACTGCGGAGACTTAAATGTTGCACATATGGAAATTGATTTAAAAAATGCAAAATCGAATATCGGAAATTCTGGTTTTACATATGAAGAACGCGCCAAAATGACAGAACTTTTAGCAAGTGGCTTTATCGATTCCTTCCGTCACCTACATCCGGATACAACAGACCACTATACCTGGTGGTCTTATATGAATAAAGTACGTGAACGCAATATTGGCTGGCGCATTGATTATTTTATTGTTTCTGAGAGATTAAAAGACAGCATAGAAGAGGCGATTATTCATGCGCACATTTTAGGAAGTGACCATTGTCCAATCGAATTACAGCTTCGTATATAGTATCTAAAAAATCGTATTTTCCGTTAGGGAAGATACGGTTTTTTTAACATTCCTCAGTAGTATGGATGATTCATATTATTTATACTGTTCCTGTTCTATAAATCGCTAAATTTCGCTAATTATTTTAGATTTAAAAGGATTTGATAAGCAAAAACCAGAATATATTGCAAAGAAGGGGGTTTGCATGTGAGAAAGTTTACATGGAAAAAGTGGCTGCTTGCTATTATTGGTTTTTTAGCAGTAGTTGCGATTGCGTTATTTATCGGCTTTACATGGTTTATGAATAAATCGAAGCCAGTTATTGATGGGGAACTTGCTGTAAATGTGTTGGAGCAGGATGTAAGCGTCACAAGGGATGACAAGGGGGTCCCTCATATATTCGCTCAGACAAATGCAGATTTGTATCGTGCACAGGGCTATGTACAGGCACAAGATAGGCTGTTTCAAATGGATTTAGCTCGTAGACAGGCAAGTGGTCGCTTGTCGGAGATAATTGGAGAGGCAACCATTAATTCAGATAAGCATTTTCGAACGTTTAGTTTACGAGATGCAGCTGAAAAATCATTATCTGCCTATGATCCAGAAAGCAAGCAGGTACTTGAATGGTTTGCTGAGGGTGTAAATGCTTTTATTGCAGAGGCAAAAGAAAAAAACACGTTAAGCTATGAATTTGCATTATTAGGCTATGAACCAGAGAATTGGTCTGTTGAAGATTCTATAACAATTGGAAAATATATGGCCTATGATTTAGGCGGTAATTGGAACGCACTTGCATTCCGTCATTGGGCTTTACAAAACTTCGGTGAAGACAAAGCGAAAGAATTATTTATTAAATATCCTGAAAATGCGTCATCTATTATTGAAGCTAATAAGGAAAATCCAGTCGCAGTAGTAGGGCAATTCCAAGCAGATTTATTGCCAAACGAATTTAATGGCAGTAATAACTGGGTAGTATCAGGTGAGAAAACAGCGTCAGGCACACCCATTTTAGCAGATGATCCACATTTAGGCTTAAGCACACCTTCTATTTGGTATCAAATGCACCTACAATCACCTGAGCAAAACGTCAGCGGCGTAATTTTTGCTGGTATTCCTGGTATTATTTTAGGACACAACGATGATATTGCATGGGGAGTTACTAACGTTGGACCTGATGTACAGGATTTATATATTGAAATACCGAATCCCGATAATCCAACTCAATTTCGCTATGATGGCAAATGGGAGCAAGCCGAGGTACGTGATGAATCAATCAAGGTGAAAGATGGAGATACGGTAGATTTTGAGGTCGTTGTTACGAGACATGGTCCAATTATGACTAATTTAGCATTTAAGGATACGGAGCCGACAGCACAATTTGCCATGCAGTGGACAGCACTTCAGCCAACTGCAGAGCTAAGTGCGATACTGGGCTTTAATAAGGCGAAATCGTGGAATGACTTTGAAAAAGCGTTGGAAGATTTCAAAGCACCGGCTCAAAATTTTGTATTCGCATCAAAGGATGGCACGATTGCTTATAAAGCCAATGGTCAAATACCAATTCGTAAGCAGGGGGATGGACAGCTGCCAGTTCCAGGTGATTCCAGTGACTATGGCTGGGAGGGCTTTATCCCATGGGATGAACTGCCGACTGTAGTCAACCCAAAAGAAGGCTTTATCGCGACAGCAAATAATGAAGTCATTGGAGAAGAATATCCTTACCATATAACAGACTTTTGGGCACAGCCTTATCGTTTTGAGCGAATCAAGGAAGTGTTAGAAGCAAATGATTCTATAACAGTGGAAGATATGATGCAACTACAAATGGATCAGCAGAATCTATATGCACGTGAGTTTTTACCAAATTTATTAGCTTCAATAAAAGCAAAAGATCAGGAAGGAAAGTATGCAGATGTTATTAAATTGTTAGAAGAATGGGATATGGTAGATGCCAAAGATTCAGGTGCTCCACTAGTCTTCCATACATTGATGGTAAAGTTACAGGAAGTATTATTTAGAGATCAGATGCCTGAAGATATGTATAAATTAATGTCTGGCAAGTTTAATATTACTGATCAGCTTTTACGTACGGCATATGCAGGAAATAAGAGCATTTGGATGGAAGAGCAAGGTGGTGTGGATACAACAGTTTATAAGGCATTTGAACTTACCGTAGCGCAATTGGAAGATCAATTTGGACAAAATGTATCAAAGTGGCAATGGGGGAACTTCCATCAGCTTACTTTTGATCATACATTAGGAAGTGCTTCACCGATTCTTGCAGCATATTTTAATGCTAAAAAGGTTCCTATTGGCGGCTCCAAGGTTACTGTTCAAGCTGCTGATAATGATACGGCTGGGAATGTCGACCATGGTGCATCATGGCGCTTTGTTGTAGATGCGGGGGATTTAAGTTCAGCCTATCATATCGTTGGCCCAGGTCAAAGCGGGCATGTGAAATCCGATTGGTATCAAGATCAAGTAATGGATTGGGCAAATGGAAATTATCATCAAACATTTGTGAGAAAAGAAAATATTAAGGGAACAACATTACTATTAAAAGCAAAATAAACAAAAATCAGCGTACAAGTATGTGCGCTGATTTTTCATGTTGTTGAAATACTATTATGTCAATGAAATCAAGGTGACAAATTAAAAAGTATAGCCCTTTTTCAAAACGAGGGGTTGATCTCCGTTCCGACTGAGTGCTTTCCTGGGGGCGTCCGATGAGCCGCTTCACTCGCATAGCTCGCTCCAGGGTCTCATCTGTGACGCTGAATCCCCGAGGAGTCACTCAGTCTACACTCCAATCAACCTTTGCTCATCGTATTTTCTTCTGGCAATTCACACAAATATATTGTGATAAATTTGAAGTCTTAGCCATCATTATATTGTGCAAAAATGGAGCTTTGATAACATTTTTCTATACGAAAACAGAGGAGTACTTTATGTAAAGTTACAAAGTAGTTTGTTTTACGCATAAAATGTAGGTTAACAGCTGTAGAATTTGTACCAATATTCTATCCTTTAATGATGGTGAGTAACATGCTTTTACTTTACTTTTTGAGGGAAGAAAATATTTAAAGTTCTACACTATTGCTGATTGGAGTGCAAGGCTACTCGACTCCCGTGGGATAGCGAGACAGACGAGACCCTGCACGGAGCGTCAGCGCAGGAAGCGGCTCGTCGCTCGCCCACAGGAAAGCGAGTAGCCTGGAACGGAAATCACCTTCATTTTGACTAAATATTCACAAAGAGTCCCTTGACTATTTAATTTTTCAACACTGTGAAAAATCAGCGTACAAGTATGTGCGCTGATTTTTATTTACTTCGAAAGAGTGTTATTAAAATTTTTTTATGGAAATAATGATATAAATCCTATACATTCAAATAATCGTTTGAATAAGATGGAATATTATGTTATAGTCAAAACAATCAAACCAACATTTGAATGAGGTGAGGAAATGCCAAAAGAAGTATGTGAAGTGACACTGGTTCATGAAGAAGCGGTCATAAAGGTGCAAAATCAAATGCCTGATTTATCAGGAGTAGCAAAATTTTTGAAAGCATTATCCGATGAAACAAGATTAAAAATTGCTTTTGCCTTAACGGTGGAGGATGAATTATGTGTGTGTGATGTTGCTTCGATTATTGGTTCATCTGTAGCGACAGCATCCCACCATTTACGATATTTAAAAGAAAATAATTTAGCGAGATCGCATCGTAAAGGGAAGCAAATGTATTACTCTTTAGCGGATAGACATGTGTATCAAATTGTAACGATTGCCTATGAACATGCGAAAGAGGGGATAGCAGATGACAGCAACGACTCCAACTAAACAAGAATATAGGCTACAAAACTTGTCATGTGCCAGCTGCGCAGCGAAATTTGAAAAAAACGTAAAAGCTATTCCAAAAGTACAGGATGCACAAGTTAACTTTGGTGCTTCTAAAATAACAGTTGTTGGTGATATCAGTGTTGATCAAATTGAGGAAGCTGGTGCTTTTGATGGCATAAAGGTATCACAAACTCCAACTAGATCTCTGGAAAAATCAATACCTTTTTATCGAAAAACAGAAAATATATTAGCTGGAATATCATTATTATTTGTAGTGCTTGGCTATATTTTGGGGGCATGGCGTGGAGAAACAGATCCGCTGCCGATTGGAATGTTTATTATTGCGATTCTAGTTGGCGGTATGGGAATTTTTAAAACAGGCTTCCGCAATTTAGTTCGGTTTGAATTTGATATGAAAACACTTATGACTATTGCGGTTATAGGTGCAGCAATTATTGGCGAATGGGAAGAAGCGGCTGTTGTTGTTTTTTTATTTGCAGTAAGTGAAGCATTGGAAGCTTATTCGATGGATAAAGCACGTCAATCCATTCGACAGCTGATGGATATAGCTCCGCCAACGGCAACGATAAAACGAGCGCATGGGGAACATTTTCATGAGATGGAGCTGCCAACTGAGCAAATTGAAATTGGGGACATTTTAATCGTTAAGCCAGGTCAAAAAATTGCGATGGATGGCATCGTTATTAATGGATTATCTGCTGTGAATCAGGCCGCGATTACAGGTGAATCGATTCCAGTTAATAAAACAATTGATGATGAAGTATTTGCGGGAACGTTGAATGAAGAGGGAGCACTAGAGATACGTGTTACGAAGCGAGTAGAGGATACAACCATTGCCAAAATCATTCATCTCGTTGAAGAGGCACAAGCAGAAAAGGCACCTTCCCAGCAATTCGTTGATCGTTTTGCTAAATATTACACTCCAGCTATAATGATAGTTGCATTGCTTGTAGCAGTTATCCCGCCTCTTTTTGTGGGGGATTGGCAGCATTGGATTTATCAAGGCTTAGCGGTTCTTGTTGTTGGTTGTCCATGTGCACTGGTTGTTTCAACGCCAGTAGCAATTGTTACGGCAATAGGAAATGCTGCTCGACAAGGCGTTCTTATTAAGGGTGGTATACATTTAGAGCAGCTAGGTCATATAGAAGCGGTGGCATTTGATAAAACAGGTACCCTTACAAAAGGTCAACCAGCTGTAACGGATATCTATACAGCTGAGGAGCTTTCTGATGATTACGTTTTACAGTTAGTAGCAGCTGTTGAAAAACAATCACAGCATCCACTAGCAAAGGCAATTTTAAAGAAATTACATGATGAGAATTTAACAGAGCTAATCCCTACTGATTTCCAATCTGTTACAGGTAAGGGTGCTTATGCAACGGTTGATCATCAGATTATCTATGTTGGTAGCTTAAAATGGATTGCAACATTAGTAGCAGTCGATGAAAAAATAATGGAACAGGTTAAGAAACTACAAAAGCAGGGTAAAACAGTAGTAGCGGCTGTTAGTAATGAACAATTTATTGGGATGATTGGAATTGCGGATCAATTACGACAAGAAAGTAAAGATGTACTGAGTAAATTAAGTGCGCTTAAAGTGAAGCATACAGTAATGCTGACAGGTGATGCGGAGTCTACAGCAAAAGCAATTGCAACCTCTTTAAAGATGACAGATGTACGCGCAAGTTTATTACCAGCAGATAAATTGATGGCCATTAAAGACTTACGCACTCAATTTGGTGCAGTAGCAATGGTAGGTGATGGGGTTAATGATGCTCCTGCACTAGCCTCCGCTAATGTTGGTATTGCAATGGGCGGTGCCGGCACGGATGCGGCTCTGGAAACTGCGGATATTGCGTTAATGGGTGATGACCTAACGAAGCTCCCTTATACAATTGGTTTGAGCAGAAAAACATTACGCATTATTAAAGAGAACATTATATTTGCCCTAGCCTTAAAATTAATAGCGCTGTTACTCGTCATTCCTGGATGGTTAACATTATGGATTGCCATTTTTGCAGACATGGGTGCAACATTATTAGTTGTTTTTAATTCATTACGATTAATTAAAACAAAAAAGTAGTAAAAATGATTTAAACTGTTGAGGTTGTATAGGAAATTTATCTTACCGAGGATCTAGTAATTTTGTTGATATAGATGCTACTAGGGATTCTTGAAAAAGCCCGCTGTTAACGCTATTATAATTTCAGGAGCAATGTAACAATTAAACATAAATGAGGCGAAAGTTTGAATATGTCAGATCCTATTTTAGTAAATGTTACAGAGGAAATTGTGCGTGGTTTAGTTAGCTTCCTATTACGAGGACCAGAATATCAAACATTTTGTAAATGTGAAATGTGTGAACTTGACACAGTAGCACTAACATTAAATGCATTGCCTAGTAAGTATGTTACATCTATGGAATCACGAGATGAAGCATTTAGAGTCATGAATACACCTGAAAATATCGAACGTATTAACAGAGAAATTATTCATGCATTACATGTGGTCAATAAGCATCC